>NZ_JBVAPG010000609.1:0-255 GCF_055413685.1 Bradyrhizobium sp. LeoA1Lang
TTTGGGCGCGCTCCAGGGCCTGGATCGATGGCTTCTCATCGACGCACAAGACAATGGCCTTTGCAGGCGGATCGACATAAAGACCAACAACATCGGCGGCTTTGGCCGCAAATTCGGGGTCGTTGCTCTCGCACCAGGATTTGCGAACCGAAAGATCAATCTTGTGCTCGCGCAGGAAGCGCCAGACATATTGAACGTCGACGTCGCCCAGCGCCTCCGCCAGCAGGGGGCCGTTCCAGCGCGCAAACCCGGCAG
>NZ_JBVAPG010000610.1:0-255 GCF_055413685.1 Bradyrhizobium sp. LeoA1Lang
GCCTCGATCCGCCCGTCCTTCTCGATCGCCGGCAACACCATCTCGCGGACCTTGGCCAGCACTTTCTCATCCGACCATGTCGCGACGCCGACGAAGTGCAGCAGCGACTGATGCTGCGGCGCCGTCCCGGCCGGAGCTGTCCGCGCCGCCATCGGCTCGACGCTCTTGCGCTCGCCGGGCAGTATCAAGCCCGTGCAATAGTCGCGCAGCGGCGCCGTCCGGTCCGCGTGCCCGATCACGCTCGCAAGCCCGTCC
>NZ_JBVAPG010000611.1:0-255 GCF_055413685.1 Bradyrhizobium sp. LeoA1Lang
CTTGCCATCGATAGTGGCTGATGAAAAAGCGGCTGTCGAGTAAAGCCTTGAATAGGCTCATCTTCCAAAAGGAAGCAGATATCGATCGCACGTGATGCGATAAGCGATCTCATGCGCAGAATGTCACACGCAACCAGACGGAGATGCACTTTCGGTAGCAGCACCCTGCAGGCTTCCATAAACTCGCTAGCCCAGCACGCCGCAAACCCCGATGACATGCCAAGCCTTACTAAGCCTTCCGGTTCTTCTGCCACT
>NZ_JBVAPG010000612.1:0-255 GCF_055413685.1 Bradyrhizobium sp. LeoA1Lang
TTATACCATCTATAAAACGTGGCGCGTGGGATCCCGAGCTTGTCCAGCGTGCGCTTGGCCGGCAGATGCGACTGCTCGACCAACTGGATGATCTCGGCCTTCTCGGACGCAGGGTATCTCATGCCTCTTCCTCCCCATCCCCGTTCATGCTTTTTTTGAGCAGCCGGTTCTCAAGGGTGAGGTCGGCCACAACTTCCTTCAACGCGGCCGTCTCACGACGCAGATCCTTTACCTCGCCGGAGGTTGCCGCACGTG
>NZ_JBVAPG010000613.1:0-255 GCF_055413685.1 Bradyrhizobium sp. LeoA1Lang
TGCAGCGTTGCGCCAAGGCCAGCGAGGCATGCTCGTGCGCCAAGAGCTCGGCCAGCCGGGCGTGGGTGGCCCGCACACTCGCCTCGACCGCGGTGCCGTCAAGGTCAAGCCGCAGCGGCAGGGTGTTGATGAACAGGCCCATGGCGCGGTCGGCGCCGGCGCCGCCATGCATGCGGCCGAACAGCACCGTGCCGAACACCACCTGCTCGCGGCCGCTGCTGCGCGCCACCACCTGCCCCCACGCCAGATGGCACA
>NZ_JBVAPG010000614.1:0-255 GCF_055413685.1 Bradyrhizobium sp. LeoA1Lang
AGGTGGTGTTCGGCACGGTGCTGTTCGGCCGCATGCATGGCGGCGCCGGCGCCGACCGCGCCATGGGCCTGTTCATGAACACCCTGCCGCTGCGGCTTGACCTTGACGGCACCGCGGTCGAGGCGAGCGTGCGGGCCACCCACGCCCGGCTGGCCGAGCTCTTGGCGCACGAGCATGCCTCGCTGGCCTTGGCGCAACGCTGCAGCGCCGTTGCGGCGCCGGCGCCGCTGTTCAGTTCGCTGTTGAACTACCGCC
>NZ_JBVAPG010000615.1:0-255 GCF_055413685.1 Bradyrhizobium sp. LeoA1Lang
CCGGCCTCGTAGTGTTCGGCCTTGGTCCCAGCGCCGCAATGCCCATCTTGCGCATCAACCGCTTGCGATTGACCTGAAGCCCCTCAACCTTCAGCATCGCGGTCATTCGCCGCGAGCCCAGGAACGGCCAGGCGGTGAACAACTCGTCGATCCGCCGCATCAGGGCAAGGTCGTTGTCGTTGGCCGGCCGTGGCGGCCGGTAGACCCCAGAGCGCGCGATGCCAAGTAACATGCATTGCCGGCGGATCGACAGCG
>NZ_JBVAPG010000616.1:0-255 GCF_055413685.1 Bradyrhizobium sp. LeoA1Lang
ATGATCGAGGCCGCCTCACGGTAGAAGAGTTCGCCTGCGACGGTTGGATGAATGCCGCGTCCACCGCGCCGGAGCAGTGCGACGCCAAGCTCAGCTTCAAGGGTAGTCATTTGCTGACTGAGGGCGGGCTGCGCCACGTGCAGCATGTCTGCCGCCCTCGTAAAGCTACCAGCATCCACGATGCCCAAGAAATAGCGGAGATGACGAAGTTGCAGGAAGTTAGGTGACATCAGTCGCGTTCGATTTCGGCAGCTC
>NZ_JBVAPG010000617.1:0-255 GCF_055413685.1 Bradyrhizobium sp. LeoA1Lang
AGATCATCGGCGGCCGTGCGGTGATGACGCTGCCGGGCCGCGAGAACTTCTTCCAGACGCTGTCGGTCGGGGTGGACTACAAGCACTTCGACCAGACCGTGGGGCTGGGCACCGACAGTTTCGCCTCCCCGGTGACCTATTATCCGGTGGTCGCCACCTACGGCGCGACGTTCCAGAACGAGAACTTCGTCACCCAGTTCAACGCCGGGATCACCTACAGTCTGCGGCCGTTCGGCAGCGACTGGACCGAGTTCG
>NZ_JBVAPG010000618.1:0-255 GCF_055413685.1 Bradyrhizobium sp. LeoA1Lang
ATCGATCTCTTTTAAAAACTTCAAGAATTCGACTGCCCTTTGCCGCTTGTAGCATTTGCCGATGACGAACCCCGAGGCGACGTCGAGCGCGGCAAACAGCGAGGTCGTACCGTGCCGCACATAGCTGCGCGTGCGCCGTTCCGGCACGCCAGGCATCATCGGCAAGACCGGCTGCTCGCGATCGAGCGCCTGAATCTGGCTTTTCTCATCGATGCTGAGGACGAGCGCACGGTTCGGTGGGGATAGATAAAGGCC
>NZ_JBVAPG010000061.1:0-47273 GCF_055413685.1 Bradyrhizobium sp. LeoA1Lang
TGGCCAAGGCCGCGAAGGACGCACTCGGCGTCGAGACCTTAACGGCGCTGGCCGACACCGGCTATTACAACGGCAACGCGCTCAAGGCCTGCGAGGAGGATGGGATCGTGGCTTACGTTCCGCAAGCCAAGCGCACCGCGAGGCTGCAAGCGCAGGACCGCATGAGCCACGAAGAGTTCGCCTATGAAGCCACAGCAAATGTCTATCGCTGTCCCGCCGGCAAGCTCCTGAGCCCAACGGAGGGCCGCAAGATCAACGGCGGCCGCAGCGAGATCAGGTATGTCAGCCGCAAGGCCGATTGCGACGCCTGCGCGTTGCGTGCGCGCTGCCTCTCCGCCAAGACGCCGACGCGCACCGTCTATCGCTGGGAGCATGAAGCCGTCCTCGAACGGCATCGTGCGCGGATGACGGACGCCAAAGCTCAGATGCGCCGCCGGGCCGAACTCGCCGAACACCCTTCGGCACCCTCAAATGCCGGGCCGGCTACCGCCACTTCCTCGTCCGCGGCTTCGACAAGGTCCGCGGCGAATGGAGCCTGATGGCGCTCTGCTACAACCTCACTCGCGTGCTCAGCATCCTCGGCCTGGATCGGTTCATGGCCTATCTGGCCAAGCGCCGTCCAAACTGGACGATCTTGCTTGTGACCGTCCTCGCCGTCATCGTCGACCGGCTCCAAACCCGCAGGCCGCGTCTCCGAGCCAAAATCCGCCCGGCATTCGACTGTGCCCTGTAATCCGGGCGGAAAAAATTCTTACCCAGTCTCTTCGCTTCACCCGGGCTACAAGGTCAATCGGCGCGCACGCTTTCGCCGAGCCATTCGATCGCGGCCTCGGTTCCGCCCTTGCCGTGGGGAATGCCGAGTGCGTTGAGCGCGACTTGGACCACGCCGAGGGTGCCCAAAATCATCGGCGCGTTGACATGGCCCATATGGGCGATGCGGAAGGCCTGGCCCTGCAGGTCGCCGATGCCGGTGCCCAGCACAACGCCGCATTTCTCCTTGCAATAGCGCTGCAGCGCCGCCGGGTCGTGGCCGTTCATGGTGACTGTCGTCACCGTGTTCGAGCGCTCGGCGGGTTCGGTGATGTTGAAGCCGAGCACCTGTCCCTCGGCCCATACCGCCACGGCACGCCGCACGGCTTCCGCAAGCAGGCGATGGCGCTCAAACGCATTCTCCAGCCCTTCGGCATTCAGCATGTCGATCGCCTTGCGCAGCGCGAACAACAGATGCACCGGCGCGGTGCCGGCATATTTGCGATAGTGCTCGGTGCCCTCGCGCTCGGTCCAGTCCCAATAGGGCGTGCGCAAGTTCGCCTTCTTGTGCACCTCCTGCGCGCGAGCATTCGCGGCGACGAAGCCGAGGCCGGGCGGCGTCATCAGGCCCTTCTGCGAGCCGGACATCGCAACGTCGATGCCCCAGGCGTCCATCTCGAACGGCATGCAGCCGAGCGAAGCCACGGTATCGACCATGAACAGCGCCGGATGGCCGCTCGCCTTGATCGCCTTGCCGATCGCTTCGATGTCGTTATAGGCGCCGGAGGCGGTGTCGACCTGCACCGCGAGGATCGCCTTGATCGTGTGCTCCTTGTCGCGCCGCAGCCGCTCTTCCACTTCCGCGGGGCGGATCGCGCGGCGCCAGTCGCCCTTCAACACTTCGACCTCGGCGCCCATCGCGGATGCGGCAAGACCCCAGCCGATCGCGAAGCGGCCGCTCTCCAGCACCAGCACCTTGTCGCCGCGCGACAGCACGTTGGAGAGCGTGGCCTCCCAGGCACCATGGCCGTTGGCGATATAGATGTACGATTTGCCCTTCGTGGCGAACAGTTTTGAGAGATCGCGCAGCAGGCTCTCGGTCAATTCGACCATCTCTGCCGAGTAGATATCGAGCGCCGGGCGATGCATCGCCTGCAGCACCTCGTCGGGCATCGTGGTGGGGCCGGGGATGGCCAGAAATTCCCGGCCCGCGCGAACGGTCATTGTTGGGTTCCTTATGGCTGCGTCACGGAGACAGGCTGTGAATGCAGGATGGCGACGGGAGATTCAAGAGCGACAATCATATTTGATCGACGCCGTCATTGCGAGCGAAGCGAAGCAATCCATTTCGCCACTTGCGGCGGCATGGATTGCTTCGTCGCTTCGCTCCTCGCAATGACGGTGCGAGAAGCGTTATTTTCCGATCGCGTTGGCGACTACATGCCAGATCTGATCCTTAATCTCGACCGCGGGCGGGCTCGGGATCGTCGTCGCCGGGCCGTCGCGCGGCTTGCATGCTTCCACCAGCGTCAGGATCCAGATCTCGCCGTCGGTGTAATAGAGGTCGCCGCCGCCGTTGCGGCCCGCGATCGTAGGCCCGATGCCGGTGACCTGATATTTTGCCGTCACCATGCGGGCGTTTTCCAGGTCGGAGGCGAGCAGGGCCCGCTCGGCGTCGAGGTCGGGACCGATGTGGTGGGTGATCGCGCCGGTATAGTGGCTGACGCCGACGCTGCGATCTTGCGTGGCGGCGCCGAGCCACACCGGCCGGCCCTCCTCGCCCTTGTCGAGCACCTGCCAGTAGCGGACATGGTTGCGGCGATCGGCGCTGTTTCCGATCGGCTTCTCGAAGGCGAGGTCTTCGCGGCGGCCGAGATAGAACAGATTGCTGACCGGCGCGTCGCGGTAGGGGCGGTCGAGCAGCACGCTGCCGACGATCTCGATCGATGATTTCAGTGTGATCGGATCGGCGGGATACCAGCCGGCGGCGTGCATGGCGCAGACCACGTCATACTTGTCGCCGATCAATCCGATATTCATGGGATCGCCGGGAATCCCCTGCGCGGTGCGCGTCACCATCGGCAGGTTGGCGAGGCCCTTCTGGTGCTCGTGATGGGTCCACAATGCCGGCAGCACGAGATAGGCGGAGAGGGCGTAGATCGCGAGCGTCAGCGCCAGCAGCAATTGGATGCGCCGGACCCGTCCCCGCCGCGCCGAAGGTTGCGCCTTGTCGAGCTCTGTCACTGTGCCGCGCTCTCGAACGGAGGTTGCACGGCTAGTCTAAAGCGTTTTCGAGCGAAGTGGACACCGGTTCGCGTGAAGAAAACGCGTCAAAACAAGAATCCAGAGCCTGCTCACCGCCTTGTCTCGCGGCAGCCGGCGGCTTCGGCCTCCTCGACCGAGCAGAACCAGCGCGTGCCCTTGGCGATCTTCATCTGGATCTTGGCGTACCAGCGGCTCTGCGGCGTGTGATAGATGCATTCGCCCGAGGTGTTGACGTTGCCCTTGATGGTGCAGTCGGGCGAGGGGGCGACGGGGCCGGACGCGGAGGCGAGCAGGATGCTGCGGGCGTTCTCCGGCGGCTTCACGGCGCCCAGGATCGGCGTCTTCTTGTTGCGGACGCGCCAGTCCCAGGGTGCGATGAAGGCGCCCTGCCACATCCCGGCCTTGGCTTCGCGCGCGGCTTTCTCGTCGGCCTCATAATCGTGCGTCAAGCGCGTATAGGCGAGCGCCCAGCCATTGGCGACCAGCCATCTCTGGATGTCCTGCCCCTCGACTTCGCAGCGCGCCAGGACACGGCCGCGGCGGTCGGTCGTGCCGCGGGGATGGCAGGTCCAGCTCTTGCCGCCGGCATGCTTGATCAGCTCGTCGCGCGCGGCGACCCCGCAGGTCCAGCGCTCACCGTGGGTGTTGAGGCAGAGCTGGTCGGTGGAGGGCGCGTCGATGCCGCCGAGGCGGATGCGGGTGGTGCCGATCTGGATCTGGTCGCCCTCGCGGATCTTCGGCACGCCGGTGATCTCGGCGGCCTGCGCCAGCGCGGGCGACAGCAGGAGGGCGGCGGTGAGGAGCAGCGATCGCATCGGCAGGTTCACGAATTGGCGAGCAATTGTGCGGAGATTCGGGCAAGCAAACCAGTAGCGCGAACGCCGCAGCCATTTCAACTTCGCGTCATTGGCGGCGAATGGCGAATAGGGGAAGGTCCAACCATGCGCCACGTTCCCTATTCGCTACTCGCCACTCGCCATTCGCCGTCTTGCCAGCGCCAGCGCCATTAGCACGAAGGCCGAGGTCACCTCGGGGCCGCCGACCAGGATCCGCGTCGGCGTCTTCATCTTGTTCCACTCATAGGCCTTGTACGGGGAGCGCCTGCCGCCTTCGCCGAAGCTCGCGACGATGCAGTGCAGCGCCGGCGTGAACGTCGCGACCTCGGCGCCAAGATGCGCCAGCGCCATCAGCGCCAGCGCGGCGTCGAACGCGTTCATCTCATAGGCGATCAATTCCTGCTGGACGTAAAGCAGCACCTGCGCGCGGATCATCGCGAACACACCACCCGGGTCGATCACGCGCTGCGCCGCCAAGGGAAGCGCGATGAAGGCGGCGTAGCAGCGGCCGAAATAGGCCGAGTACAGCTCCGGCAGATAATAGATATGCGAGCGCGGCTTCCTGAACGCGCCGCTTTCCACCAATCGCCGCTGGAAGTCGATGATGCGGTGCACCGTCTCCAATCGCTGCGGGGTTTCAAGAATCCGCCAGCGCTTGAGATTGCGGAAGCTGACCTCGAGGATATCGAGATTCAGCGTCGGGTCGAGGTCGTTGCCATAGGGGCGGTCGCCGGCGAGATTGTCGATCCAGGTGACGACGCCGCCCTCGTAATCGATATTGTCGTTCAGCGGCACGGTGACGCGCGGCTCGTTCGCGCCGCTCCGCACCTGGTAGCCGCGGTAGAAATCCAGGAGCGGCTGCTTGAGGATCGGATGCTCGCTGCCGGCCTGCGTCGCCGCCGAGAACGAGCAGGCGGTGGTGTCGCAATCAGGCACATAGATGCCGAAGCCGAGATCCTGCTTGATCTGGGCGAAGAAGCGCGAGAAGCGCGGATGCGGCAGGGGCGCCAGCGCCGTGATCACGTTCACCGTCGAGCCGTCATGCGAGGGCACCTCCTCGGCACTGATCCGCAAGCAGAAGTCGACCATTTCGGCGATCGCCCCGCGCGCCGCGCTGGTCTCCGCACTGGAGGCGAGCCCGGTCTCGACGAAGCTGAGCAGCGCCTCGGTGAAGAACGCATCGTAATAGGCCGAGCGGTGGCGGATCTGCATCGGCTGCCACATCGGCTCGGCGATCCCGCGCCAGGGCGGGTTGATCAGCGCGCGCGCCGGCGAATGCGCGATGAAGATGCGCGCGAGGTTGAAGAGAAGAGTCGAATTCTTGTAGCCGCGCGAGTTCAGCCCGGTCAGCGCCATCAACAGTTCGCGCCCGCCCATGTCGGCATCGCCGATCAGGTTGAACGCCGCATAGGTCGGGATGAAGCCGTTCCTCGCATAGGACCGCAGCAGATGTGCGCCGCAGGCCCGGATCACGCGCTCGATCTCGGTGGCCGCAGGCGCTCGCGCCGGCGCTGCCGCAGCGGGCAGGGGGTGCCCCACGTCGATACCTTCCATCAGCGCAGCGATGGGCGAGCCGATCGCCGCCCAATCCGGCGCCTCGGCATCGCGCGCCTCCTTAAGCGCTGCCTGCAGCGCGCCGAGCCGCGCGCCGTCGCGCAGAGCTGGCAGGCCGGTCCGCCGCAGCAGGCCGCGCAGTGCCGGATTGCCGATCGCGGTCCGGTAGAATTTCCCCAAATGCGCATCCCCGCCGCGATACTTCAGCAGCAGCGGGTCGCAGACGTCATAAAGCGACGGCGCGTCCTTGCGCACCGTGAGCGACCGGCACACGGCCCCGGCAATGTCATGAAAACCCATGCCACCCCTTTCTGGCACGCATGATCCGGAACAGCCCGGAACCGGGCGTTTCCGAAAAATCCTGCGCATCCAAGGAGGCCCCACCCAGAAGCCCCCTGCAAACCTTTGAATCGCACCACAAAATCGCGGAAAACACAAATGTGACGCAGATCACACACATCGCCGTGTTTTGGCACAATCCTACCTCCGGCGCATTACGGTTAGGACCGGAAGGCCGAATCAGGTTGCCCCGGAAGGCTTCGCAGGTTAAGGGTTTCTGTGTTGCGGTGCCGCAAATTGAGCACAATCTGACGGCACTCGATCAGGCAACCCCTAAAACCACAGACGGTTTTGACGCGACTATACAGTCGCGCCTTCGTCAACGATTGGGATCAGAAACGCATGAAGCTCAGGCAGCTCTCCCTTTCCGATCGCACGCTCATCGTCGCCGCCGCTTGCGTTGCGATGGTGTCGCTGGCGATCGGCGCGCATGCTGCGCTGAACAAGCGGCCGCTGGAAGCGCCAAAGGCTGTCGCGACCGAGCAGAGCATCGTGCCTGTGCAGGCGTCCCGCGTCGCGCTGATCATCGGCAACGGCCATTACCCCGATGCCAACCACCCGCTGCAGCAGCCGATCAACGACGCCCGCGATTTGGGCGCGGCGCTGCGCGCAAGCGGCTTCGATGTCGACGTCGTCGAGGACGCCACCAAGGACGACATGAGCCGCGCCGTCGACCGCCTGAAGGCGAAGGTCGGGCCGGATACCGTGGTCATGCTGTTCTTCGGCGGCTTCGGCGTGCAGGCCGGCCGCGAGAGCTTCATGCTCCCGGTCGATGCCGCGATCTGGAAGGAAGGCGACGTCCGCCGCGATGGCCTCAGCGTCGAGCAGGTGCTGGCCGCGATGGACGAGAAGGGCGCGAAGGCCAAGCTCGTGGTACTCGATGCTTCCCGCCGCAATCCCTATGAGCGCCGCTTCCGTTCCTACAGCCACGGCCTCGCCCCGATCAGCCCGCCCGAGAACACGCTGGTGATATCGTCGGCGACGCCAGGCAAGGTCATCGACGAGCCCGCGGTCGCCAACAGCGTGCTGGTCACTGAGCTCCTGGGCAACCTGAAGACCCAACCCGGCATCGAGGCCGCCTTCAACAAGACCCGCGCCTCGATCTCCCGCGCCAGCGAAGGCGAGCAGGTCCCGTCAGTGTCGTCGTCGCTGCTGGAAGATATTCGCTTAGGTGGCTAAGTGGCGAATAGCGAGTGGCGAGTAGCGAATAGGGAAGGAAGAGGCTGACGCTTCTTCCCTATTCGCTACTCCCTATTCGCCATTCGCCTCTATCCGTCCCTACTTCCCCTCCGCGCTCGCCATCACCGGCCGCACCGGGTCGCCCTCGCGCAGCAGGGCCCCCGCGCGCGCCACCACGATGTCGCCTTCCTGCACGCCCTCGCGGATCTCGACCTGTCCGGCCTGCATCAGCCCGGTCTCCACCCGCCGCGTCTCGACGCGGTCGCGCTTGATCACCTGCACCACGGTGCCGGCGGTGCCATAGAGGATCGCGGTCAGCGGCACCGCGACGCCGCAGCTCTGCCCGGTCTTGATCTGCGCGCGGCCGGATGAATTCACCAGGAGCCGCCGGGGGGCGTTGATGCCGACGACCACCTGGCCGAGCTGGCTGTTCGGCTCCACCGTCGGCGCCACCCGCCGCACCTTGCCGTCCATGTCGCCGGCGCCGATGACCTTGATCTGCGCCGTCTGGTTCGCCTGCAGCTTGCCGAGGTCCCGCGTCGGCACCATGCCGATCAGGTCGAATTCGTTGCGCGCGATGATCGAGAACAGCGCCTCGCCCTTGCCGCCGGCGATCGTGCCGACGATCGCGCTCGAGGCCGAGATCGTCCCCGCCACCGGCGCGGTGATGTTGAGCTGCCCGCCCTCCGGCAGGTTCAGCCGCGCCAGCATCTGCCCCGCGGTAACATTATCCCCCGGATCCGCCATCACCTCCGCCACCTTCAGCCCGAACCGCTCCGGCCGCACCTGCGTCTCCTCCCGCGGCATGATGATCCCGGAGACTTCGACGATATTGCCGAAGCAGGTTTTCGAGGCTTTCAGCACCGTGACGGTGGCGCCTTTGGGGGACTCGGGCTCTTCGGCGGCGAGGGTGGGGGAGATGGCGGCCTCGGAGAGGATGGCGGCGAAGAGGGTGAAAAGCCTCAAGCTGGTTCGATCAAAGAGATTGGACATCGGCTAATCGTTCCCAAAATCGAATTCATCGATATCAGACCGACAGCAACGGAGCTAGTCGCAGTCATTGCGGATGTTCATGTGGCGTTCTCTTGCTCGTCTTGGTAGTGCTGAGCGGCTCTTGGGGAGCAACGTGTTCGACCAAACCTTCAAGAACACGTTCTGCAGAAAAGGGCAGGCTGCTCCCCGATCTGTAGGGACTACCATGTCTGAAATTCCCGACTATCAAACGCTGATGATGCCCGTCTTGCGCGCTGCTGCGGAGGGCGAAACGACCGTACCTCAGGTTATCGAGCGTGTAGCGCAAGAATATGGTCTTACCGACGATCAACTTGCGAAGCAGCTTCCCAGCGGCGGACAGACCGTCATTGGAAATAGGACGCATTGGGCGTGTACCTATTTGACGAAGGCAGGATTGCTGGAGCGCATCCGTCGCGGAGTATTTCGTGCAACTGCGCGCGGGCTAGAAGTGTTGTCGAGGAATCCAAGTCGGATTGATAATAAATTGCTTTCGCAATTTCCGGAGTTCATAGCCTTTTTGCACAAGCGGAACACTGAGGATGCAGCGGCAACCCAGGTCCCGCAGAGTGGTACAATGCCCCATCCCAGAGCTGCTTCTGTCGGCGCAAATGCCGAAGATGGACTTCAAGCGACTGCGCCGGATGAACAGATCGACAACGCGGTCAAAGAGATTGAATTGGCGTTGCGCGAAGAACTACTCGACCGGATTTTCGCCATCCAGCCAACATCACGGCGCGCGTTATTCTTCGAACGACTTGTCTTAAAGCTGTTGGTCGCGATGGGATACGGACTAGGCGAAGCAGATCACTTGGGTGGGCGTGGCGATGGGGGAGTTGATGGAGTGATTTACTTGGATGCGCTTGGCTTGGATCGCGTTTACGTTCAGGCAAAGTGTTATGATCGAGATGTGCTGATCCAGCCGAGCCAAGTGCGTGATTTTTCGGGTAGCTTGGACGACAAGAAGACCAGCAGAGGTGTTTTCATTACAACTGCGAGGTTCAGCAAGGCCAGCATCGACTATGTTAAAGGCATTCAGAAGCAAATCATCCTTGTCGACGGCGATGATTTGGCTCAACTGATGATACGCTATCAAATCGGTGTCCGGATCGAGCGCGTTATTCAGGTTAAGCGGTTGGATGAAGATACATTCGACGAATAAGCTCTCACCCTGCACGTGTCTATCTTCCAATCTGTCCCGCATCGTGTTGAGCATCGCATGCGCTGAGACAGTCGCCCTCCCCCAATCCCCTTCGCTAGCCGCCTCGCCGACGGCTTCCGCCTTCGCTCCGCCGCGCGATAAAGCGCCTCGCCCTTTTTCGACATGCGCACCAGTTTGGCGCAGCGGTGGTGGGGATTGTCGTCGAGGGTGACGATGCCCTCTTCGACGAGCTCGTTGACGATGCGCTGCACGCCCTGGCGGTGCAAGCCCATGGAGCGTGTGAGGTCGGCGACGAGGCGGTCGCCGGCCGCGATCAGGCTGCCATTCAGGCGGAGCACTTCCAGGATCAGTTGCGTCAGCGCGTCGGTTTCGCGATCCGACGAGGGAGCTTGCTTGCTGCATGCCAGCATGCATCCATATTGAGAGAGTGCGTTGGCTTTGCTGGGGAGGGAGCGATGGTGCTCGGACTATTCGCCCTTGTCGCCGCGGCGGCGTTTGCCGGGGCGGCGTTCTATATCAATGTCGCCGAGCAGCCGGCGCGGCTCTTGCTCGACGATGCGAGCCTGCTGCGGCAATGGAAGCCGAGTTATGCGCGCGGCTTTGCGATGCAGGCGAGCCTTGCCGTCGTCTCGGCGCTATCAGGGTTTCTCGCGAGCTGGCAATTGCAGGATTGGCGGTGGTCGGCCGCGGCGGTGCTGATGCTGGCGAACTGGCCCTACACGCTGATCGTGATGATGCCGACCAACAAGCGGATCGAAGCATGGCCGCCCGAACAGGCTGGTAGCGAGTCGCGTGCGCTCGTCGTCTCCTGGGGCTGGATGCATGCGGTGCGCACGGCGCTGGGTCTGGCTGCGACCGCGATCTATCTGGCGCTCGCGATTAGCGCCTAGAGCGTTTTCGAGCGAAGCATGCCCTCGGACTTGATCCGAAGGTGGACACCCGTTCGCATAGCAATCAAGTTTACGCAGATTGCGTAGACTTAGCTGCGCAGAAAACGCGTCAAAACAAAAATCTAGAGCTTCGGTTCTGATTTGATCAGAAGCGAAGCTCTAGCGCTATTTCTCATCCGCCGCTTCGCGCGCCAGTCGCTCGGCTTTCAGCCGTTCGCGATTTTTCTGAAAGGCCTCTTGCGCGAGCTGATGGTCCCGCATGGCCTGCTCTGCATCGCGCCGTCGCTCGGCCTCTCTGGCCTTGCGCTGCTCCGGCGTTGGCTTCTCACGGGGTGTGTATGAGTCTGACATGCAGCTACAACGCGCGAGGCGACCAAAAGTTCCCTGCGCATTGCGCGGCGAAGCGAATTATCGCAATTGAATCAATATGATTTGCCTCGTCCAGGCCATCAGCGGAAAATAAACCGCTTCGGTTTCACCCCAAATCACCCCTATAAATCCGCCGTCCCGCCCGGCAAGAGGGGCGGATCGCGATCGTCACGAACGCGCGGCGGGATGCGGTGGACGCGAGGGTTGGCGAACGACGAACGCCTGGCCAGCGCGGACGGCGAAGTCGTGTGGTCCTGGCGCCCCGACGCTGGCGCTAAGTTTCTTGCGCGAAGAAGTTCGCGCGAGAGATGACGGTGGCAAGAAAGCCCGGTCACCGGGGAGAGCACGAAGGAAACCGTTAAAACCATTGCGCAGGGAAGGCCGGCGTTGCTCCGGTTGACCTGTGGTCCTACCCCCGTGCTTTTTGTTGCACGGGGCCCACGGGTGCAATCGGCACCCGGCCTTCCCTGCGCCCTCTCTTACACGAGACGGGTGAAATAGACGCAAAGCTCGGGCAGTTCGTGCCGCGAGAATGCGGATGCATGTTTCCTCAAACTCTGCTCGTCATGCCCCGTCACCGGGTCTCGCCTTTGGCGAGCCCGATGACAGGCTCCTGCGGGGCATCCAGTACGCCGCGGCCTTTGTGCTTAAGCTCCGGCGTCTCTGGAATACTGGATCGTCCGGTCAAGCCGGACGATGACAACGGAGTGGCTGTTTGAACATCGAATCTCGGGGCGCCTCAACGGTTGAAGAGCTGCCGCAGCACCTCGTTCATCGCCTGGCTATCCTGCGTCTCGCCGCTATCGCTCGGCGGCGGAGGCGCGGCGGATTGGGGCTGCGGCTCGGGCGGCTGGGCCGAGGCCGGCGGGATGCTGCGGCTCGGGCGCGGCGGCTGCGCTCCGCTGTTCAGGCCCTGCTGGATCAGGTTGCCGATGGTCTCGCCAAGCTGGCCGCCGAGCAGCCCGCCACCTTGGCCGGACTGGCCCTGGCCGTTCGTGCTGCCGCCCTGGGTGTCGGTTCCGCTGTCTTGGCTGCCTTGGCCGCCGCCGAACAGTCCGCCGAGATTGACACCGTTCGGCCCGAACAGGCCCTTGCCCATCTCGCGCAGCTTGGCATAGGCGGCCTCGGGATTGTCGAGGATGCCCTTAATCTCCGGATAGATGCGCGGGCCATCCCACGGCCCCTCGATCATCACGGGGATGCCGAGGCCGACCGGATCGCTGCTGCGGCCCTGGCCCTCGGTGGTCAGCACCAGCTTCGGCTCGACGCGGAAGCCGATCATCTTGGTGCCGAGGTCGATGGTGCCGACGCCGGTCATCTTCACCAGCGGGCCGATCAAATTGAGGTCGGTGGTGACCGCCTGGCCCTTGTCGATCTTGAAGGAGGCCGAGAGCTGGCTCAGATCCGTCGCGAGCTGATCGCCCTCCTGCCAGCCGGAGAGGGGGCTTGTGGTCAGCGAGCGGATCATCTGCGCGATGTTGAGGCCGCGGATCGCGCCGTCCCGGAATACGGTGAAGGCCGTGCCGCTCATATTCCCCATGATCGCGCGCTGGCTGTTGCCGGAGGAGCGCACCGCGATCTTCGCCTGCATCCTGCCGTCGATCTTGTCGAAATCGGCAAGGCTGCGCAGCAGCGGCAGCGCCCGCACATTGTTGAGATCGGCGTCGAGCGCGTAGGTCGGATTGCTGGTGGAAACGTCGATGGCAAGATCGCCATTGGCGTTGCCTTCATAGGCGCCGAGATTGGCGAGCCGCGCCTTCAAGATGCCGCTCATCAGCGTCGCCTCGATTGCAGCCGGCGCGAAGCGGCCATCGCCGATGTTGAGCTCGCCCGCCGAAATCTTCGCCTGCGCGTCGACATAGTTCAGCCCGATGAGGTCGAACGAGGCGTTGCTCCAGGGCTGGGCGGCCGTGCCCGGCTGGCCGCGCTGCATCGCCACCGACAGCCGCTGGAAGTCGAGATCGAGTTTCACCAGCGGCTTGTTGCTGGCGATATCGACGGAGGCCCAGCCGTTGAACGCGCCATCGCCGAGCGTGCCGGTGACGCCGTTGAACATCACCACCGTGCCGTTGAGCCGCACCTCGGTTCGCGCCGACAGCGGCGCCTGCAACAGACCGGGCGCCTCAAAGGCGATTTCGGTCGGGATGTTCTGCCGCTCGATCGGCGCCGCCGGCGCGGTCGCCTTGATCTCGAATTTCAGCGGCTGGCCGCCGCCGCGCGCATTGCCGCCGATGACGATCTTGCGGTCGCTGCCGACGGTCGCATCCGCATTGACGGCCTCGATCCGGCCTTCGACGCGGTCGCGCACATTGGAGAACACGATCGTGCCGCCGGTGACGCTGACATGCGCGATGCCGAATTTGGCCTCGCCGGTGCCGGCGGCTGTGCCCTTTGCGGGCGGATTGGGCTCGCGCACGCGCTGCAGCGGCATGGTCAGGATCGGCCGCACGATCAGGAGGTCGGTCACTTGCGGCTGGCCCGACCACAGGCTCGCCAGCGTGACGTCAGCTTGGATGCTGCTTGCAGTCAGGCGGTTGTTGATCTCGCGGTCCTTCGGATCCTGCAGCGCGATATCGTTCAGTGTGATGTTGAGCGACGGCCACAGGCTGATCTTGGCGACGCCATTGATGGCGAGCCGATAGCCGGTCTCGCGCTCGACCCGGTCCTGGATCGCCGACGTCAGGAAGCTGGAGGGGATGCCGACCACGGCAAGCAGCGCGATGACGACGATCACGGCTCCGATCGCGGCGCCTGCGATTTTCAGTGCTCTCATCTCGACATTCCAGACCGCGCAAACCTCACGCTACTCGCCGCGCCACCGCGCAGCCGGCGCCCCAAGTTTATCCCGGAAACAGGTTTCCGCTCAAAGCGGCCGAAAATAATCCGCCGCAGCTGCAAACATATGTGACTTATGGCACACTTCCATGGGGGTGAATTTTGTTAATCCGGGCTGCAGGCAAGCCGCTCGGGAGGTTATTGTGGGAGGCATTACAATGAGCAAACAGGCCGAATTTGCGGTCATTTTGAAGATGAATCCGATGTTTGCCGATTTGGGGGCGGACGAATTGCAGCGACTTGCGGGCCTTTGTCACACCCAGCACCTTCAGGCGGGCGAGGCGCTGTTCCAGAAGGGCGATGCCGGTGATGCCCTGTTCGGAGTCCGGCGCGGCCAGATCCGCATCGAGACCGGCGCCTCCGACGGCAACCGGTTGACGCTCAACTTCATGGGCCCCGGTGACCTCTTTGGCGAGGTCGCCGTCCTCGACGGTCAGGACCGCACCGCGGACGCAACTGCCGGTGAAGCAAGCGACTTGTTCGTGCTGCGCCGCGAGGATTTTCTCTCTTTCCTCGAGCGCGAGCCGAAGGTTGCCGTGAAGCTGATCGAGCTGCTCTGCCAGCGCATCCGCTGGATGAGCGAGCGCATGGAGGAATCGGTGCAGCAACCCTTGCCGGTGCGCCTCGCCAAGCGGCTCTGCGCGCTGGCGTCCGACTCCGGTTCCGAAGTCCACATTTCGCAGGAACAGCTCGGCATCGTCGTCGGCGCCGCGCGCGAAAGCGTCAACCGGCAACTCCAGCTCTGGCGCAAGGACGGCATCTTGGACCTGCAGCGCGGGCGGATCCTGCTGCACGACATGCCCAAGCTGACCGCGATGGCGAGAAATGAGTAGAACTACTCCGCTGCGGGCGAGACCATCGTCGGCGGCTGCTTGGCCGGCGGCTCGCCGTGGTGATCGGAGGGCGGTTCCTCGTCGGCGTGCGAGACGATCAGCCGCTTGCCGAAGCGCCAGATCACGTTGCCGACGTCGTCCATCACCATGAACATTGCCGGCACGAACACCAGCGACAGCACCGTCGAGAACAACAGGCCGCCGATCACGGCGAGCGCCATCGGCGAGCGGAACTCGCCGCCGGCGCCGACCGCCAGTGCGCTCGGCATCATGCCGGCCACCATGGCAACGGTCGTCATCACGATCGGGCGCGCGCGCTTCATGCCGGCGTCGATCATCGCTTCCTCGCGCCGCTGGCCGGCGCGGATCGCCTCGATGGCGAATTCCACCAGCATGATCGCGTTCTTGGTGACGATGCCCATCAGCATCAGGATGCCGATCCAGACCGGGGTGGTGAGCTGCTTGCCGGTGAGCAGCAACGCAGCGATCGCGCCGCCGATCGAAAGCGGCAGCGAGAACAGGATGGTGATCGGCTGCAGGAAGGTGCCGAACAGCAGCACCAGCACGGCATAGACCATCATCAGGCCGGCGGTGATCGCGGTGGCGAAGCCATCCGAAAGCTCGTTGAGGCTTTCGGCGTCACCCGACGGGCTCACCTTGACGCCCTTCGGCAGGCTCTTCATCACCGGCAGTTCATAAATCTGCTTGGTGGCATCGCCGAGCGCGGCATTGCCGACGAGGTCGGCCGCGACCGTCGCTTGCCGCTCGCGGTCGTAGCGGTTGATGCTGGTCGGGCCCTGATCGAGCTGGATGTCTGCGACAACAGACAACGGTACACCGCCGCGTTCGCCCCGCTGGCCGAGCGGCACCCGCAGTTGCTGCAGCATCTGCAGGTCGCTGCGCGCGCTATCCTCGAGCTGGACGCGGATCGGCACCTGGCGGTCGCCGGCGTCGAATTTCGCCAGCGCCGGGCCGACATCGCCGATGGTCGCCACGCGGATCGTCTGCGACAGGCTCTCGGTGGAGACGCCGAGCCGCGCCGCCAGTTCGGCGCGCGGCCGGATGCGCAGTTCGGGACGATCGAGCGCGGTTTCCGAGATCACATTGGCGATGATCGGAATCCGCTTCATCTGCGTCGCCAGCTCGCTTGCGACATTGTTGACGATATTGCTGTCGACGCCGGTCACGACCAGCGAGATCGCCCGCAGGCCGTTCTCGTCGAGGAACCAGTAGCGGATGTCAGGAACGTTCTCGAGCTCGTTGCTGATCGAGAGCTCGAGCTCGCGCTGGGTGATCTTGCGCTCGCTCTTGGGCGTGTAGTTGATGATCAGCGCGGCACGTCGCACTTCCTGCGTGCCCGGCGGAACTCGGCCACCGTCGACGAACACGCTTCTCACCTCCGGCCGCTTGCGCAGGCGCGCGACGATCTCCTCCGTCACCTTCTCGGTATGCGCAAGCTGCGAGCCCGGCGGCAGTTCCATCGCCAGCAGCGAGCGCGCGGTGTCCTGCGCCGGCAGGAATCCCTGCGGCAACAGCTTGATGCTCCAGATCGATGCCGCGAAGACGGCAAAGCCGATCACCACCGTGATGTAATGATGCTTCACCGACCAGGTGACCAGGCTGTGATAGGTCCGCAGCACCCGACCCGGCGGCGGTTCCTCGTGCGCCTGATGCTTGAGGAAATAAGCAGCCAGCATCGGCGTGACGAAGCGCGCTGCAAGCAGCGAGAAGAACACCTGCACCGACACCGTAATGCCGAACTGCTTGAAGAACTGGCCGGCGATACCAGACATGAAGCTTGCCGGCGCGAAGATCGCTATGATGGTAAGCGAGATCGCGATCACCGCAAGCCCGATTTCGTCGGCTGCCTCCAGCGCGGCGCGGTAGGGCGATTTGCCCATGCGCATGTGGCGCACGATATTCTCGATCTCGACGATGGCATCGTCGACAAGGATGCCGGTCGAGAGCGTGATGGCCAGGAAGCTGACGAGGTTGAGCGAAAAGCCCAGAAGGTCCATCGCCCAGAACGCCGGGAAGATCGATAGCGGCAGCGAGACCGCGGCGATGATGGTGGCGCGGAGGTCGCGCAGGAACAACAGCACGATGATGACGGCGAGGATCGCGCCCTCGAACAAGGTCGAGATCGCCGCCTCATAATTGCCCTTGGTGAATTCGACCGAGGTGTCGATTAGCTTGAGATCGACATCGGGGTAGGCGGCCTTCAGCGCATCGATCCGTTTCTGCACCGCGGCGGCGACCACCACATCGCTCGCGCCCTTGGAGCGCTTGATGCCGAGCGCGACCACCGGCTCGCCGTTGAAGCGGGCGAAGGTGCGGCGGTCGGCGATGGTGTCGGTCACCGTGCCGAGATCATCGAGCCGCACCTCTCCGCCGCCGAACAGCGGGATCATGGTGCCGGCGAGTTCGTTCAGCGTCTTGGCGCCGGCGAGTGTGCGGATTGCTTGGTCATTCTTGCCGATCTCGGCGCGGCCGCCGGCGAGGTCGACATTGGTGCCGCGCAGGATCTGGCTGACATTGACGGCGGTCAGCCCCGCCGCCTGCAGCCGGTCGGGATCGAGCGAGACCAGGATTTCGCGCTCGACACCGCCGATGCGCTCGACCTGGGCGACGCCGCGCACGCCCTGCAGTGCGCGCTTGACCACGTCGTCGACGAAATAGGAAAGCTGCTCCGGCGTCTTGCCGGGTGAGATCGCGGCATAGGTGACGATCGGCAGGCCGATGACGTCGACGCGCTGGATCAGCGGCTCGGTGACGTTTTGCGGCAGGTTGGCGCGGACGCGGGTGACAGCATCCTTGACGTCGTTCAGCGCGCGGTCGGTATTGGTCTCCAGCGCGAACTGGATCGTGGTCACTGAGAGGCCGTCGGTGATCGAAGAGGAGATGTGGCGCACGCCCTCGACGCCAGAGACGCCGTCTTCGATCGTCTTGGTGACCTGCGCTTCCAGTTCCGACGGTGCTGCGCCGAACTGCGACACCGCAACCGAGATCACGGGGATATCGGCGCTCGGCAGCCGCGTCACCGCAAGCTTGGTGAAGGAGACCCAGCCCAGCACCAGCAGGATGATCGAGAAGACGATCGACGGCAGCGGGTTCCGGATCGACCAAGCCGAGATATTCAAAGCCATTAGCGTGTCCGCGTGCGCTCGAGTTCGTCGGCGAACATGATCTTGATCTGGTCGCCGTCATGCAGCGAGGTGCCAGCATCGGCGACGACGGTTTCGCCGACGTCGAGGCCCTCAAGGATTTCCGTTGACGTGTCCGAGGTCAGCCCGACCCGCACTTTTCGCGTCTCGATCGTGTTGCCCTTGACGACCTGCAAGGTGAGGCGGTCGATCGCAGTGCGGGGAACGGCGACGCCGCAAGAGCGCTTGGCGTCGATATTGGCGCGGGCGAACATGCCGACCTTCAGCGAGGGATTGTTGGTGAGGGATATCCTGACACGGCCGAGCTGGGTGTTGCGGTCGATCTGCGGCGAGATCTGCCGCACCTTGCCGACCATGTCGGGCGCATCGTCGCGGCTGATCCGGACGGTTGCGCCCGGATTGAGCTTCAGCAGGTGAATGCTCGGCACCTCGGCTTCCAGCTCGATCTCGTTGTTGATCGCGATCCGGAACATTGGTCCGGCCTGCGGCGAGGCTGGGGCGCCGACGGCGGTCCGCACCTCCGTGACCAGGCCCGCGGCCGGTGCGCGCAGGGAAAGCGATGCTGCGCGTCCGCCGCCCTGGGCTGTCTGTTGCTGTTGCTGCGGCGGCGGGGTCAGCCGTGCCAGTTCCTGGTTCTCGGTCACGGTGTCGCCCTCACGGACAAAGACATCGGTGACCTTGGAGCCCTCCTGATCGACGCCGACCTGCGCTTCGCGACGCGGCACGATATAGCCGGTGACGCGGACCATGTCGGAGAAGCAGGCATTGGTGGATTTGGTGACGACGACGAGCGCCTGGCCTGGCGTCTCCTTCTCCTCCGGACGCGGGCGATGCTCGAACCAGTAGTAGCCGGCGCCAAGTGCGACGACAAAAACTGTTCCGAGCACAGGCTTTAGGTATTCGGAGAATTTCATCGCCGGATCGATCCAGACCTGAAGTTTAGCTGAAGCAGAACGCTTCGAATTGTTTGAAGTCTATTGCTAAAACAAATGCGTCCCGCAGGGGTGCGAGACGCATCTTACCCTTAAAATACCACGTGGCGCTACGCCGTTTACCTGGACGGGCTACTTGGACGCGGTTGCCTTGTTTTCCATGTTCACGACCTGCACGCGGCGGTTCGCTTCCGCCAGCGGCTGGCTCGGATCCTTCAGCTTGCTCTTGCCGTAGCCGACGGTGACGAGGTCGGAACCGTTGATGCCATATTTGTCGACGAGGTAGCGCTTGATCGCTTCGGCGCGGCGCTCGGACAGGTCCTGGTTGAAGGCCTCGCCGCCAGCGGCGTCGGTGTGGCCGGCTACGACGAAGGTCGAGCCCTTCAGGTCGGCATTGGACAGAGCGCGGCCCAAGGCCTGCACGGACGGCAGCGACTTGGCGTTGATCTGGGCCGAGTTGTAGTCGAAGTTGATTTCCAGATCGATCTTGGGCTTGTCTTGGACGATGGTCGCGATCTCCTCGCGCTCGGCCGACGACAGCGAGCGGGTGGAGCGGCCGCGGATGGTCTGCACGAACTTGTCTTCGGCGGGGTTTGCGGCCGGCTCGACCTTCGGTCCGATCGACAGGCCGCGGGTCAACGGCTTCTTCTCCGGCGTCAGCGCCCTGAGGATCTGCTCTTCGGTGACATTGTCGCCGGCTCGGGCGGCCACCATGCCAAGGGCAAGCGAGGCGCTGATCGTTGCAACCGAAAGCATCGCAGCAAGATTCTTCTTCGCAGTGATGTCGAACATTGTCAGCCCCTCTTGCGCCGTTCGCGCGGTTTCAAATCAATTTGCCAAATCACTGCCGGTTGCTTGATCCCGGCCCATCTTAAATTCTTAGTCTAGCACCTCCACCCGAGGTTCGAGGCCGGACGGAACTACCTATCCAAATTATCGTCACTGCACGCCATAATCGGCGAATTCCTTGACGATGTTCGGGTCCATCGCCTTGGCGTTGGTGATGTCCAGATCCCCTTCTGCGACCGAGCCGTTACGCTTCTTGGCAAGCCCGCGCCCGTAGAGGGAGGATGTCAATCTGGGGTTCAGCTTCAGCGCCGCATCGAAATCGGAAATGGCGTTCTTGGTCTGCCCGCTCTTCAGATTCAAAAGGCCGCGGCTGTCGAGAGCATCGACGAAATTCGGGCGCAGCCGCAGCGCCTCGTTGCAGTCCTTCAGCGCAGCCTGCAGATCGCCGATGACGGTGCGGGCCCAGCAGCGGTTGTTGTAGGCCTCGACATCCTTGGGGTTTAGTCGAAGCGAGTTGTTGAAGTCCTTGATCGCGAGGTCGTAGGCGCCCTTGCTGGCATAGACCTGGCCGCGGCGGTAAAGCGCGGCCGCATCATCCGGGTTGTCGTTGAGCCGGGCCGTCAGGGTCTTGATGGTCGGATCATCGGCCAGCGTGTCGGCCGGCTTCGGGGTCGGCGTTGGCGGCGTGGCGATGTCCACCGGGCGCGGCGTCGTCGGTGGCGGCAGTGGCAACTGCTCGGATGGGGGCGGCGCCGCGGTGGTGGTCTGCGCGGGAGGAGCGGGCGGCGGCGACGGTGGGGCAGGTGGCGCCGGCGGGGCGACCGCCGTCTGAGCCGGCGGTGGCGGAGGAGGTTCAGGCGGCGGCGGGCTCTGCGGCCGCGCCGCTGAACCCGGAATGAAAGAGAAATCTTCCGCCAGCGAAGACGAAATCCACGGCACCTGCTCGCTGCGCGAGGCGCGGGTGACACCGACACGGGTGCGGTTCAGCGTCTCCTCCGCCATCAGGTCGGGGGTCCGGATTTCCTTGAGCAATTCCCGCACGAACAGGCTGTGGTCGCTGCCATTGTCCGAGATCACGGACGACAGCGCCGCCGAATACATCACCAGCGTTCCGTTCGGCGCGATCACCGGCGCGAGGCCGGCTGAAAAGCTGCGGAATCGGCGCTCGAACGGGTTACGCCTGGAAGCATCGATCAAAGCGATCTTGACCCCGGCGCCGCGGCTGTTGATCTCGCCGAGGACCGTCTCGAGGCTGAAACCGTCGCGGCGGACGTCGGCCTCGCTCCAGATCTGGGCGTCGATCGGGATCATGTAGCTCTGGCGGCTGGACTGGATACCATAGCCCGAGAAGAACAAGAGGACGACCGAACCGGGCTTGATCTTAGCGTAGAGCCGATCGAAGGCATGCCGCATTTGTTCGCCGGTTAAATTTTCTCCGATGTCCACGCTGAAGCCGTCGCGCTTGAGCTCGTCGGCAACATCGCGCGCATCATTGATCGGCTCCTTCAGCGGCGCATCCGCGTCCGGATATTTGGCGTTGCCGATCACCAGGGCAAAACGGTCGCCCGCAGCGAAGGAGGGGGCGGTCGAGGCGATGGCGAAAATCAATGTGAGGAGTAAAGCAAAGCGGATGTTCATAGTCGCGGCAGTCCAGCCAAAAAGACGCCGATCCCGGTCTGCGCCGCGGCGACCTTACTCTACGCAACCGGCATTATCAAACCGCGCCTATAGGCCGTCAACCACTTGCGCTGTCATCGTTAATTGCGACAATCAAGCGCGAAACGGCGGCTTCCGGCAGGGGAATGAAGCGCGGCTGTTCCGGCGGCAGAGCTGGTTCCGTCGACGACGCCGTGACACCCTCTCACTGTGACACCCTCTCACTATGACACTCACATTGGCTCGCACGATCCTGTCATGCAGCCGCAGCAGGCTTGTAAGGTTTGACCTTTGCCGATGACAATGGCTTGCTTGCCGCGCAAGCGGCCACCTAACAAGAAAAGCGAAGCCAATGGGAAATGCCTACGAGATCTATGCACTGCGCTATGCGACGATGTCGCCGCGCACCCCGAACATGAACTTTCTTGCGCCCGATCCGCATGAGACCACGGCGCAGGACCTCGACTACTTCGTCTGGCTCGTTCGGGGAGCTGGCCGCGACATCCTGGTCGATACCGGCTTCAACGCCGAGGAGGCCAAGCTGCGCGCCCGCAAGCTGACTCTCAATCCGGTCGATGCGCTGGATCGCTTTGGCGTGTCAGTGGCATCGATCCGGGACGTGATCGTCACCCACCTGCATTACGACCACGCCGGCAATCTCGATCGCTTCCCGAACGCGCGCTTCCATTTGCAGGAACGCGAGATGAGCTACGCGACCGGACGGTGCATGTGCAACGGCATGCTGCGGCACCCGTTCTCGATCGAGCATGTGACGCTGATGGTTCGCCACGTGTATGGCGAGCGCGTCACGTTCCACTCTGGAGATGGCGAGGTCGCGCCTGGAATCACCGTGCACCGTGTCGGCGGCCATTCCGACGGCCTGCAGGTGGTGCGGGTCGAGACCGCGCGCGGTCCCGTCGTGCTGGCATCCGACGCCGCGCATTACTACGCCAATCTGCAGAAGCGCAGCCCATTCCCGATCGTCTACAACATCGGCGACATGGCGATCGGCTGGGAAACCGTCGAGCGGCTCGCCGGGCATCCCGATCGTTTTATCCCCGGGCATGATCCAATCGTCGCCGAGATCTATCCGCGCGCGAGCGACAAGGTCGACGCCTTTGCCCTGCATCTGGCGCCCTCGCGCTCGTTTGCGGAGTAGGTCAGTAGCTGATTCAGCCGTCATTGCGAGCCACCGGGTCGCGCGAATGCGCGCCCGATGACAGGCTCCGCGAAGCAATCCATCGCTCCACGCGCACGGAGGCATGGATTGCTTCGTCGCTCCGCTCCTCGCAATGACGGTGAGAGAAATCGCTAATACGCTTCTTTTGCGTCCGCCTCTTCGCTGGTCTGCACCAGCTCAAGGCTGTGCTCGATCTTGCCGAGCAGTTTTCCGAGCTGCCGCCGCTCCTGCGCGGACAGACATGAAAAAATCTCCTGCTCCCTTCGGAGCAGGCGCGGGATCAGTTCCTCGTACAGCGCCTTGCCCTTGCGCGTGAGCTGCAGGCGGAATTCGCGGCGGTCGTCGGCATTCTCGACGCGTTCGATGATCTGCCGTTCCATCAGCGTGGTGACGGCGCGGCTGACGGTGGACTTATGCGTCCGCGTGCAATCGGCGATGTATTGTGCGCTGCAGGCTTCGCGGCGGAAGCCGAGCGTCGCCAGCACGCGCCATGAGGGGATGTCGAGCCCGTAGCGCGCCTGATACTCGGCGGAAAGCGCCGAGCTCACCTCCGCCGCCAATCGGTTGAGGCGGAACGGCATGAAGTGGAAGAGGTCGAGCCTTTTCTTGGCCGCCGCGTCCTCCTGCGGTGCGACCGAGTCCGGTTCGGATCGCGTCTCCGCCGTGCCGTTGCTCGAAGCCGATTTCGTCAAAATGCCTCCGAGGGGAGTTGACGGCGGTGCCGTCAGGGAGTTTAAGATCGTTGCAAGTGAGACTAATTTAACAAGGCCACGAGGAAGCGGCAAGGGTTTGACAAGGGTTTGAGCGGATGGCGCAGGCCAAGACCAACACCCAGTTCGGCTATCGCAGGCATCCCGACCAGGATCGGGTGGCAGCCGATACGGCTGAATATCCGGTCGTGGTGGTCGGGGCGGGCCCCGTCGGGCTGTCGCTCGCAATCGATCTCGCCCAGCGCGGACAACCGGTGGTGCTGCTCGACGACGCCGACCGGATCGGCGAAGGCTCGCGCGCGATCTGCTTCTCGAAGCGCTCGCTGGAATTCTGGGACCGGCTTGGCGTCGGCGACCGCATGGTCGAGAAGGGCGTGGTGTGGAGTGTCGGCAAGATTTTCCACGGCGCCTCCCAGCTCTATCAGTTCAACCTGCTGCCGGAGGATGGTCACAAGCGGCCGGCCTTCATCAACCTGCAGCAATTCTATGCCGAAGCCTATCTGGTCGATCGCGTGCGCGAGTTGCCTGCGATCGACCTGCGCTGGCGCAACAAGGTGATCGCGCTGGAGAGCCGCAACGATGGTGTCGCGCTGACCATCGAGACGCCGGAAGGCTCATACACTATTCGCGCGGCTTTCGTGATCGCCTGTGACGGTGCGCGCTCGTCGCTGCGCAAATTGGTCGGCGCGGAATTCGCCGGCCAGGTGTTCGAGGATCAGTTCCTGATCGCCGACGTCAAGATGACTGCGGCGTTCCCGACCGAGCGCTGGTTCTGGTTCGACCCGCCGTTCCATGCCGGACGCTCGGCGCTGTTGCACAAGCAGCCGGACGATGTCTGGCGGATCGATCTGCAACTCCATCCGGAGGCAGACCCGGTGCACGAAAAGAAGCCGGAAAATGTGCGGCCGCGGATCGCGCGCATGCTCGGCCACGACAAGTTCGAGTTCGAGTGGATCTCGCTCTATAAATTCCAGTGCCGGCGGATGGACAAGTTCATCCACGGCCGCGTGATCTTTGCCGGCGACGCCGCGCACCAGGTCTCGCCCTTTGGGGCGCGCGGCGCCAATTCCGGATTGGAGGACGCGGAGAATCTGTCGTGGAAACTCGACCGCGTGCTGCGCGGGACTTCGCCGGAATCGCTGATCGAGAGCTATCACATCGAGCGCAGCGCCGCGGCGGATGAGAATATCCGGGAATCCACCCGCTCGACCGATTTCATGGCGCCAAGCTCGCGGCAGGAAGCGCGGCTGCGCCAGGCAGTGCTGGCGCTGGCGAAGGAGACTGAGTTCGGCAAGCGCATGGTCAATGGCGGCCGGCTGTCGGTGCCGTCGATTTACGACACGCCGCTGTCGACGCGGGACTGTGACGTATGGCGCGGCGGGCCGCCGCCGGGCGCTTCACTGCTGGATGCGCCGATCGCCGGGCGTGACAGCAATCCGCAGTTCCTGACCGAGGCGTTTATCGGCGCGGGAACGCGGTTCACGCTGCTGGAGTTTGGTAATGGCGCCGTGGTGGATGTGCCGGATGGCATCAAGGCCATCCGCATCGGTGGCGACGACGGTTTCGCGGATGCCGCGGGGCTCGTCGGCAACCGCTACGACGCCGAACCCGGCTCCGCCTATCTGCTACGGCCCGACGGCTATGTTGCCGCGCGCTTCCGTCGCCCGACGCGGCCGCTGTTAGAGGCGGCGCTGGCGCGGGCGTCGGGAATGAACTGAGGTGCTGTGATGGCGCTGTCGACCAGTTCGAACTTCGCAAAGCCGGACGATGCCTTCCGCGCCATCGTCGAGGCGCATCGCGGCCTGACGGATGCGCAGAGCGCCGATCTCGACGCCGCGCTGGTGCTCGTGCTCGCCAACCATATCGGCGACATCGACGTGCTGCACGAGGCGATCGCGCTCGCCAAGCGGCGGATGCTGGAGGCGAGCCAGCAGCAACAACAGCAGCAACAATAACGAGGACACCCGATGGCCAAAGGCTTTGCGTCCACCACGGATCTTTCGGAGAAGAAGATCACCTTCTCCGAGATCGGCACCGATCTCTATGCCTTCACCGCCGAGGGCGATCCCAACACCGCCGTGATCGTCGGCGACGACGGCTGCCTCGTGTTCGACGCGCAGGCGACGCCGGCGATGGCGAACAAGGTGATCGAGCGCGTACGCACCGTGACCGACAAGCCGATCAAATATGTCGTGCTGTCGCATTATCACGCGGTGCGCGTGCTGGGGGCTTCCGCCTACAAGGCGCAAGGCATCGTCGCTTCGCAGGAGACCTACCGCCTGATCGAGGAACGCGGCCAGCAGGATTGGGATTCGGAGTATGGCCGCTTTCCGCGTCTGTTCCAGGACGCGCAGAGCATTCCCGGCCTGACCTGGCCGACGCTGACCTTCGAAGGCGAGATGTCGATCTATCTCGGCAAGCGCGAGGTGCGGCTGATGCAGCTCGGCGCAGGACATACGTCGGGCGATATCGTGGCCTGGGTGCCCGATGCCGAGGTGATGTTCTCAGGCGATCTCATCGAATATCACTCGGCTTGCTATTGCGGCGATGCGCATTTGCGCGAATGGCCGATGACGCTGAACGAGATCCGCGCCTTCAACCCGAAGGCGATCGCGCCGGGCCGCGGCGATGCGTTGAAAGGCCTTGCCACCGGTCGCGAGGCGATCGCGATGACACGTGATTTCGTCACGACGCTCTACGGCGCTGCTGAAGCAGCGGTGGCAAAAGGGCGCACGCTGAAGGAGACGATGGCGGCGACGCGCGACGTGATGGATCCGAAATTCTCGACCTTCGCGATCTACGAGCATTGCCTGCCGTTCAACGTCTCGCGCGCCTATGACGAGGCGTCCGGGATCGACGATCCCGTGATCTGGACCGACAAGCGCGACCGCGAAATGTGGGCCGCCCTGCAAGGAGGAGGATGACCATGAACATCAACACCTCGCCTGATGCGATCGGCAAGAGCTCCGCGCAAATCACGCCGGGCTACATGTCCGGTTTCGGCAACAGCTTTGAGACCGAGGCCCTGCCCGGCGCGCTGCCGGTCGGGCGCAACTCGCCGCAGCGCTGCGCCTACGGGCTCTATGCCGAGCAGCTCTCCGGCTCGCCCTTCACCGCGCCGCGCGGCGCCAATGAGCGCTCCTGGCTCTATCGGATCCGCCCATCGGTGAAGCATTCCGGCCGCTTCAGCAAGGTCGGTGCCGGGCTGTGGCGCACCGCACCCTGCCACGAATACGAAATGCCGATCGCGCAGCTCCGCTGGGATCCGGCTCCGATCCCGACGCAGGAACAGACTTTTCTGCAGGGCGTGCAGACCATGACCACGGCTGGCGATGCGAACACGCAGGCCGGCATGGCCGCGCATGTCTATCTGATTACCAAATCGATGGTCGACCAGCATTTCTACAATGCCGACGGCGAGATGATGTTCGTGTTGCAAGAGGGCAATCTGCGCCTCGTCACCGAGTTCGGCCGCATCGATGCCGAGCCTGGCGAGATCGTGGTGATCCCGCGCGGCGTGAAATTCCGCGCCGAGATCCCGAACGGCCCCGCGCGCGGCTATCTCTGCGAGAATTACGGCGGCGCCTTCACGCTGCCGGAGCGCGGCCCGATCGGCGCCAATTGCCTGGCCAATTCGCGCGACTTTCTGACGCCGGTCGCCAGCTACGAGGACAAGGACACGCCGACCGAGCTCTATGTGAAATGGGGCGGCGTGCTCTGGAAGACCACGCTGCCGCATTCGCCGATCGACGTGGTCGCATGGCACGGCAATTACGCGCCATACAAATACGATCTGCGCACCTTCTCGCCGGTCGGCGCTATCGCGTTCGATCATCCCGACCCCTCGATCTTCACGGTCCTGACTTCGCCATCGGAGACGGCGGGCACCGCGAATATCGATTTCGTCATCTTCCCGGAGCGCTGGATGGTGGCGGACAACACGTTCCGGCCGCCGTGGTACCACATGAACATCATGTCGGAGTTCATGGGCCTGATCTACGGCGTCTACGACGCCAAGCCGCAGGGCTTCGTCCCCGGCGGCATCTCGCTGCACAACTGCATGCTGCCGCACGGTCCCGACCGCGAGGCGTTCGATCACGCCAGCAACAGCGAGTTGAAACCGGTGAAGCTCACGGGCACCATGGCCTTCATGTTCGAGACCCGCTTCCCGCAGCGCGTCACCGAATTCGCGGCGAAGTCCGCGACGCTGCAGGACGACTATGCCGATTGCTGGAAGGGACTGGAGAAGCGGTTCGATCCGGGCAGGCCGTAGTATAAGCTCGCTCCGTCATTCCGGGGCGCGCGAAGCGCGACCCCGGAATCCATTTTTCCGCCGGCTCCCGTGGTGAAATGGATTCCGGGCCTGCGCCTTGCGGCGCATCCCGGAATGACGAAGGATAGCGCGTCGAAACATTCGGCAGGAAACCATGTCCCACCCCAACGACCCAAAGCTCCGCTCCTTCATCGACGTCGATCCTGCGTCCGATTTCCCGATCCAGAATCTTCCCTACGGCGTGTTCTCGGCCAAGGACGGCCTTGCTCCGCGCATCGGCGTTGCGATCGGCGACTACGTGCTCGATCTCTGGCAGCTCGCGCAGGACTGCCGCATCGATGTCGTCGAACCCGCAGTGTTCGCCGCGTCCTCGCTCAATCCGTTCATGGCTCTTGGTCCAAAGGTCTGGTCGCGCACCCGCGCACGGATCAGCGAACTGCTGCGCCACGACCATCCCGAGCTGCGCGACAATGAACATCTGCGCCAACGTGCGCTGGTGCCGATGGCCGACGTGAAGCTGCATCTGCCGATCACGGTCGCCGGCTACACCGATTTCTATTCGTCGAAGGAGCACGCCACCAATGTCGGCGTCATGTTCCGCGGCAAGGACAATGCGCTGCAGCCGAACTGGCTGCACATGCCGATCGGCTATAACGGCCGCGCTTCGACCGTCGTCGTGAGCGGTACGAAAGTGCGCCGGCCGCGCGGCCAGTTGAAGCCGCCAAACGTGGAGGCGCCGAGCTTCGGTCCGTGCAAGCGGCTCGATTTCGAGCTCGAGATGGGCGTCGTGGTCGGCCAGCCGTCAGCGATGGGCGAGATGCTGAGCGAGCAACAGGCCGAGGAGATGATCTTCGGCTTCGTGATCCTGAACGACTGGAGCGCGCGCGACATCCAGCAATGGGAGTATGTCCCGCTCGGTCCATTCCAGGCCAAGGCCTTCGCGACCTCGATCAGCCCATGGGTCGTGACGCGCGAGGCGCTGGAGCCATTCCGCCTGCAGGGGCCGACACAGGAGCCGGTGCCGCTGCCCTATCTGCGCCAGACCCAGCCGAACAATTATGACCTGACGCTCGACGTCGCCTTGCGCGCAGGCGCGATGAACGAGCCGGCGCGGATCTGCCGCACCAATTTCAAACACATGTACTGGTCCTCGGTGCAGCAATTGGTGCACCACGCGTCCTCCGGCTGCGCCATGAATGTCGGCGATCTCTTAGGCTCGGGCACGATCTCGGGGCCAGAGAAAGACCAGCGCGGCAGCCTCTTGGAAATAAGCTGGAACGGCACCGAGCCGGTCGAACTCGCCGGCGGCATCAAGCGCTCCTTCCTCGAAGACGGCGATTCGCTCGTCATGCGCGGCTGGTGCCAGGGCGACGGCTACCGCATCGGCTTCGGCGAGGTCGAAGGCACGATCGTCGCGGCGGAGTGACGGAGGAGCATGTAGGGTGGGCAAAGCGAAGCGTGCCGACCTTCAAGCACTCCGCTCGTGATGGTGGGCACGCTGCGCTTTGCCCACCCTACGCAGCTCACGGCAACAGGACAGTCAGCGTTCCTCCGGCGGAATGCCGCGTAGCTTCGCCGAATGCGCCGCGACATCCTCGAGACTGTACTTCAAATGCATCCGCTTCTCCGACGGCGTTTGCTTGACCACGCACACGCCGACGCGCCATTCCTGCGACGGTCTTATCGGCCGCGGCGCGAAGCCGCCGCCGCAGTTCGGGCAGACGTTGAACAGTTTGTGCTCCACGCAATCGGCACAGAAGGTGCATTCATAGGAGCAGATCATCGCCTCCGTCGCGTTCGGCGGCAGATCCTTGTCGCAATACTCGCAGTTCGGTCGCAGTTGCAGCGCCATGGTCGTTTCTCAGGGTGAAGCGGGACGGATCATCGCAAAGTCGCAGTGCAATTCGAATGACGGAATTCCCTCGATTTGCGCCACACTCTGTTTGAGCATGATCTCCGCGCAAACGCTCCGCGTTTGTCGCGAGGGAAAACCGATTCCCACTTTTCCGGATCATGCTCGCTGCAGCGCCTTCAACGGCAATTTCGCGCTCTCCTTCAGCCTGTCCAGCACGATCGAAGAGCGCACATGGGCGACGCTCTGGTGCGGCATCAGCACATTGTTGACGATGTCGGACAGGCTCTTGAGGTCGCGCAGCACCGCCTTCAGCAGATAGTCGGCGTCTCCGGTCAGCGAATAGGCTTCCTGGATCGCATCGACACGGTTGACCAGCTCCCGGAATTTCTTCGCGTTGTCGGGCGAGTGCGTCGCCAGCGTGATCTGGATGAAGGCGATCAGCTCGAAGCCGAGCGCCTCGCCGGCGAGGTCGGCGTGATAGCCCGAGATCACCTTCTCCTCCTCCAGCCGCATCCGCCGCCGCGAGCATTGCGAGGCCGACAGACCAATGAGATCGGCGAGCTGTTGGTTGGTCAGCCGGCCGTCGTCCTGCAATGCGGCCAGCAGCTTGAGATCGAACGTGTCTAACTGAATCATGCGCCATTTGCCGTTATGATGCACGGATTGTGCAAGATGCTAGCCCATCGCGCGCCATTTTGCATGCACCTTGCGGGCCGGTCGGCGGAGATTCGTGAATCAAGTAGGGAGAATCGCAATGGGTCCGTTTCCGCACGATGAGCCGCCGGCCGAAATCAGCGCCGACAATCCGATGGGTACTGATGGTTTCGAGTTCGTCGAGTATGCCCATCCGAATCCGGAAGAGCTGCACCGCCTGTTCAAGCTGATGGGCTATGTGCCGGTGGCCCGCCACAAGACGAAGCAGATCACGCTCTATCGCCAGGGCGACATCAACTATCTCGTCAATGAGGAGCCGGGCACCCATGGCCATGACTTCGTCGCCGCACATGGGCCGTGCGCGCCGTCGATGGCGTTCCGCGTGGTCGATGCCACGCGCGCCTATGAGCGCGCGCTGTCGCTCGGCGCGGAGCCGGCCGATATTGCCGTGCAGATGACGCTCGATGTCCCCGCGATCAAGGGCATCGGCGGCAGCCTGCTCTATCTGGTCGATCGCTACGGCGCGAAGGGCTCGGCCTATGATCTCGAATTCGAATGGCTCGGCGAGAAAGACCCGCGGCCGGAGGGCTCGGGGCTTTATTACATCGATCACCTCACCCATAACGTCCATCGCGGCCGCATGGATGTCTGGACCGGCTTCTACGCCAAGCTGTTCAACTTCCGTCAGATCCGTTTCTTCGACATCGAGGGCCGCGCCTCGGGCCTGTTCTCGCGCGCCCTGACAAGCCCTGATGGCAAGATCCGGATTCCGATCAACGAGGATGCCGGTGATTCCGGGCAGATCGAGGAATATCTCAACCTCTATCGCGGCGAGGGCATCCAGCACATCGCCTGCGGCGCGCGCGATATCCATCGGACCATCGAGACGCTGCGCGCGGCCGGCCTGCCGTTCATGCCGTCACCGCCCGATACCTATTTCGAGAAGATCGACCAGCGCCTGCCCGGGCATGGCGAGCACGTGCCACGGCTGCAGAAGAACGGCATCCTGATCGACGGCGAGGGCGTGGTTCATGGCGGCCAGACCAAGGTGCTGCTGCAGATCTTCTCGGCCAATGCGATCGGGCCGATCTTCTTCGAATTCATCCAGCGCAAGGGCGACGACGGATTCGGCGAAGGCAACTTCAAGGCCCTGTTCGAATCGATCGAGGAAGACCAGATCCGCCGCGGCGTGCTGAAGGTGGACCACGCGGCGTAACGGAACCCGTCATTGCGAGCGAAGCGAAGCAATCCATCTTTCCGCTTGCGGAGGCATGGATTGCTTCGTCGCTTGCGCTCCTCGCAATGACGAGTGTGGAGCTATTCGCGTGACTTCCACGCGCTCAGCACATCGCCAAGCTCGGCCGTCACCGGCTCCCTGATCGCCGACGGGGTCCGCGAGAAGCGCGGCGCGGGCGCCGGCTGTGTGACGCCATGGCGTTCGACGAACACCTTTCGCGCGGCCATATGCGGATGTTTCGGGGCTTCCGCCATGGTCAGGATCGGCGCGAAGCAGATGTCGGTGCCTTCCATGATCTTGCACCACTCCTCGCGCGTCTTGCTCTTGAATATCTCGGTGAGTTTTTCTTTCAGCGCGGGCCAGGCCTTGCGGTCCATCTGGGCGTCGAACTCGGCGTCGGTGAGGCCGGCGTGCTTGCGCAATAGGGCGTAGAATTGCGGCTCGATCGAACCGATCGAGACGAAATGGCCGCAGGCGCATTCGTAGACGCCGTAGAAATGCGCGCCGCCGTCGAGCATATTCTGGTCGCGTCCTTCCACCCAGCGGCCGCTTGCGGCCAGGTCAAAGAACATCGACATCAGCGACGCCGCGCCATCGCACATCGCGGTATCGACCACCTGGCCCTTGCCGGATTTTGATGCTTCCAGGAGGGCTGCGAGCACGCCGACCACGAGGTAGAGCGCGCCGCCGCCGAAATCGCCGACCAGGTTGAGCGGCGGCACCGGCTTCTCTTTGGTGCCGATCGCGGCCAGCGCGCCGGTGATCGAGATGTAGTTGATGTCGTGGCCGGCGGCGTTCGCGAGCGGGCCCTCCTGGCCCCAGCCGGTCATGCGGCCGTAGACCAGCTTCGGATTGCGCGCGAGCACGACGTCAGGCCCGAGGCCAAGCCGCTCCATCACGCCGGGACGAAAGCCTTCGATCAGCGCATCGGCATTGGCGAGGAGATCGAGCACCTGCGCGACCGCGGCCTTGTCCTTGAGGTCGAGCTCGACGACCTTGCGCCCGCGCGTCGAAACGCCCTTGAGATTCTTGCCAGCGCCGACGCGATCGAGGGTGATGACCTCGGCGCCCATATCTGCCAGCATCATGCAGGCGAATGGGCCGGGGCCGATGCCTGCGAATTCGACGATGCGGGTGCCGGCGAGCGGGCCGGAGGCGCGGACAGCGGACTGAGGGGCGGGTTTATCGAGCACGTTTCCATCCGTGTTTTAATTAGCCGATTAGCTAAATTGTCTCGCCATACGCGTTGCGTGGCAAGCGCCTTTTTCGGAAAGCGCCTCGCCGAGCGCATGAACGGCGCGCATCGCTGCGCGCCGTTGTCATAAGCGTAGGTAGCATGTTCTGGATCGGCCTGCCGCCGGATCAGCCTGCCGCCGTCACCGCGCGCTGCGCCATCACCTTGATGAGGTTGGCGCGGTAGTCGGGGGAGCCGTGGATATCGCTGAGCAATCCGGCGGACGGAATTTGGACGCTGTCGAGCGCGGCCGCCGACCAGTTCGCCTTCAGCGCCGCTTCGATCGGGCTGACGCGCATGACGCCGCTTTGCGACGCGCCGGTCGCGGCGACGCGGACATCGCCGTCCCTGGTCTTGGCGACGAACACGCCGGTCAGCGCAAAGCGCGAGGCGGGGTGCGGAAATTTGGCGTAGCCCGCCTTGGCCGGTATCGGGAACGACACGGCCGTGATGATCTCGCCGTCTTCGAGGGCGGTACTGAACAGGCCCTGGAAGAAGTCTTCGGCCGCGATCGTGCGCTTGTTGGTCTTGATTGTGGCGCCGAGGGCCAGCACCGCGGCCGGGTAATCGGCGGCAGGATCGTTGTTGGCGAGCGAGCCGCCGATCGTGCCGCGATGGCGCACGGCGGGGTCGCCGATCAGTGAGGCGAGATAGGCGACCGCGGGGATCGCCTTTTGCGCTGCGCTGCTCTGCGCCACGTCACAATGTGGCGTCGCCGCCTTGATCGTCAGCGCGTCGGCCGTCGCGTCCACGCCGATCAATTCCTTGATCTTGCCGAGGTCGATGACGTCAGACGGCGAAGCGAGCCGCTGCTTCATCACGGGGATCAGCGTGTGGCCGCCGGCGAGATATTTCGGCTCCTCACCTTTGGCGAACAGGGCAGCGGCTTCGTCGACCGATGAAGCGCGATGATAAATGGTCTCGTACATGGCTCACGCTCCTCGTTAGCCGTGAATGGTGTGCCAGACGCGATCGGGTGTCGCCGGCATTTCAAGCTTGTTGTTGCCAATCGCATCCGTGATCGCGTTGATCACCGCGGCCGATGCACCGATCGCACCGGCCTCGCCGCAACCCTTGACGCCGAGCGGATTGCCCGGGCACAGCGTCGTGGTGTGCGAGATCTGGAACGACGGCAGATCGTCGGCGCGCGGCATGGTGTAGTCCATGAAGGATGCCGTGACCGGCTGGCCGTTGCTGTCGTAAACCGCGCCTTCGAGCAGCGCCTGGCCGATGCCCTGGGCGAGGCCGCCATGGACCTGTCCCGCGACAATCATCGGGTTGATGAGCCGGCCGAAATCATCCGCCGCCACGAAGTTGACGAATGAGGTCTTGCCGGTCGTGGGATCGACCTCAAGCTCGCAGATATACGCGCCGGCCGGGAAGGTGAAGTTGGTGGGATCGTAGAATGCCGTCTCCTTCAATCCCGGCTCCATGCCATCAGGCAGATTGTGTGCGGTATAGGCGGCGAGCGCGACCATCGGCAGCGCGATCGACTTGTCGGTGCCGGTGACCTTGAACTCGCCGTTCTCGATCACGATGTCGTTCTCGGACGCCTCCAGCGCGTGCGCGGCGATCTTCTTTGCCTTGGACTCGACCTTTTCCATCGCCTTCACGATGGCCGCGCCACCGACTGCGATCGAGCGCGAGCCGTAAGTGCCCATGCCGAACTGCACCTTGTCGGTATCGCCATGGACGATCGAGACCTGGCTGATCGGAACCCCCAGGCGCTCCGCGATGATCTGGCAGAACGTGGTCTCATGACCCTGGCCGTGGCTGTGCGAGCCGGTGAGGATCTCGATCGTGCCGACCGGATTGACGCGCACTTCGGCCGATTCCCACAGGCCGACGCCGGCGCCCAAGCTGCCGACCGCCTTTGACGGCGCAATCCCGCAGGCTTCGATGTAGCAGGATACCCCGATGCCGCGCAGCTTGCCGTCCGCTTTGGCCTTCGCCTTGCGCGCCGGGAAGCCGGCATAGTCGATCGCCTTCATTGCGGCGTCGATCGAGGCATGGAAGTCGCCGGTATCGTAGGCCATGATCACCGGCGTCTGGTACGGAAACTGGGTGATGAAATTCTTCTTCCTCAGCTCCGTCGGATCGACCTTCAACTGCCGCGCCGCGGTCTCCATCATCCGCTCGATCAGATAGCTCGCCTCGGGACGGCCCGCGCCGCGATAGGCGTCGACCGGCGTGGTGTTGGTATAGACGCCTACCACCTCCGCATAGATCGCGGGGATGACGTATTGCCCCGACAACAGCGTCGCATAGAGATAGGTCGGCACCGCCGAGGAGAACAGCGACATGTAGGCGCCGAAATTGGCGTGGGTCTTCACCCGGAGGCCGAGGATCTTGTTGTCCTTGTCGAACGCCAATTCAGCCTTCGAGACATGGTCGCGGCCATGCGCGTCGGTGAGGAAAGCCTCCGTGCGGTCCCCGGTCCACTTCACCGGGCGGCCGACCTTCTTGGAGGCCCACAGCGCCACCATCTCCTCGGGGTAGATGTAGATCTTGGAGCCGAAGCCGCCGCCGACGTCGGGCGCGATCACGCGCAGCTTGTGCTCGGGCGCGATATTGTAGAAGGCTGACAGCACGAGACGGGCGACATGCGGGTTCTGCGAGGTCGTATAGAGCGTGAAATGCTCTTCGGCCGCGTCATAGTCGGCGACCGCCGAGCGCGGCTCCATCGCGTTCGGTACCAGGCGGTTGTTGGTGAGGTCCAGCGTCACCACATTCGCCGCCTTGCTGAAGGCGTCCTTGACCGCGGCCTCGTCACCGAGATGCCAGTCATAGACCACATTGCCCGGCGCTTCCGGGTGAAGCTGCGGCGCGCCCGGCTTGATCGCGGCCTTGATATCGGGCACCGCCGGCAGCTCTTCATAATCGACCACCACGGCTTCCGCGGCGTCGCGGGCCTGGTTCTTGGTCTCGGCGATCACGACGGCGACCGCCTGTCCGACGAAGCGCACTATCTCCGGCGCCATCGCCGGCCATGCGCCCATCTTCATCGGCGAGCCATCCTTCGACGTGATGGCCCAGCCGCAGATCAGGTTGCCGATCTTGTCGTCGACGAGCTCTTGGCCCGTGAGCACCGCGATCACGCCGGGCTTTTTCAGGGCCTCGCTCGAATCGATGCTCTTTACCTTGGCGTGGGCGTGCGGGCTGCGGATGAACTGGGCATAGGTCATGCCCACCAGTTTGATGTCGTCGACGTAGCGGCCTTTGCCGGTGATGAAACGGCGGTCTTCCTTGCGGACGACGCTTGCGCCAATGCCTTCGATGCCCATTGTGAATTCCTCCCGACCGGAGATGTGATGTTCCGCCGCTTCCATCGAAGCCCGGCGGCTTTTGACGAGATGTGGCGGCGGCTATTCCGCCGCCTGCGCGACCTTCATGCGCCCGGCGGCGTCCAGCACCGCCTTGACGATGTTGTGGTAGCCGGTGCAGCGGCAGATATTGCCTTCCAGCTCGTGGCGAACGGTCGCCTCGTCGAGCTCGCCGCCATAGCGGTGGACGATGTCGATCGCCGACATGATCATCCCCGGCGTGCAGTAGCCGCACTGCAGGCCGTGATTGTCCCGGAACGCCGCCTGCATCGGGTGCAATTCGTCGCCCTTGGAGATGCCTTCGATGGTGGTGACGTTCGAACCCGCCGCCTGGCCCGCCAGCACGGTGCAGGACTTCACTGCCCGCCCGTCGATATGGACGACGCAGGCGCCGCATTGGCTGGTATCGCAGCCGACATGGGTTCCGGTCAGGTTCAGGTTTTCGCGCAGGAGATGGACGAGGAGGGTTCGGTCCTCGACGTCGACGGATACCGCTTTGCCGTTCACCGTCAGCTTGACTGTAGACACGCGTCGTTCCTCCGGATGCTTTTAATTATTCCAATTAGAAACAGCGGCGAGGAACTTGGCAACTACGATTTTGGCCACCTTTGTCACGGCCATGACATCGGTGACAGCGACGAGCTGCGCTTCCCGGAGGGGGACTCCACAACTTCTCCGAAATGTCTGCTGAATTTACTAGCTCTTATCCATTCTGCCTTAGCTTTGCGCGTCGGGTCCGGGCAACGATTTCCGGACGCCACTTGTTTTCAGAATGAAGACGGGGGTTGGGGTGGGACTACTGGGGCGTGTGGGGTCGCGAATGCCGACCCTTCGATTTCGTGCGAAAATCATCCTGGGCTTTGCCGCGGTGCTGGCGATTACGGCGGCCAGCATGGGCTTTGCCTATCTTGGCTTTGAGCGTGTCTCGGCCGGCGTCGCCGCCTACCGCGCGAGCGTCCGGGAGGCCGATCTGGCGCGCAATATCGACCGTGAGCTGATCTCCTACCGTTCGCTGGCGCGCTACTATGTGGCGACCGGCAAGGAAGAGGACGGCAAGGCAGCGCTCGCGGCGGAGGCCAGCCTCAAAGAGGCCATCCTCCAGGCGATGAAGGGCACCACCGACCCCGCGCGGGTCGAGCAGGTGACCAAGCTCGAGCGTGAGTTCCGCGCCTTCACCAAGATCTTTGCCGAGATCCTCAAGGTCAAGGAAGAGAGCGGGCTGCTCGCGCAGAACCAGCTCGCCCGCGGCGGCAACTCGCTGCGCTACAAACTCGACGATCTCGCCTCCAACGCGGCCGAAGCCGGACTGTCCGCCGTCGAGATGGGTGCCAAGCAGGTCGCCTCGCAGTTCCAGGCGGCGGCCGCGCTCGCCAGTACCTTCGTGGTCAATTCCGACAAGATCACCGCCACGAGCGGGCTGGCGCGACTGAAATTCGTCGAGAACTCGCTGAAGGCGATTTCCTCGACCGACGAGAAGGTCGTCGCTGCGCTGAAAGAGCTGACGAAGATGCTCGAAGAGTATCGGGAGGCGCTCTCGAAACTGATCGAGAACTCGAAATCGATCGACGAGCTGACCCTCGAGATGACGGAATCCGCGGCCGCCATCAACCAGGGCTCCGGCGTGATGAAATCGGACCTGCTCGCCGACCAGAAGCGCATGGAAACCGAGTCGGACGCCGCGATCGGCGCGACCGAGCGGTTCATTCTGGTGCTCGCCGCCGGTGGCTTCGTGCTCGGCGCTGTTCTCGCCTTCCTGCTCGGAACCGGCATTTCCCGCCCGATCCGGGCGATGTGCGCCGCGATGCGCGAGCTTGCGGCCGGCAATTTCGACGTCGTGCTGCCGGGGCTCGGCCGCAAGGACGAACTCGGCGAGATGGCCGGCGCGGTGGAGGAATTCAAGCTCCAGGCGATCGCCAAGGCCGAGCGCGATGCCGCAAGCCAGGAGGCGCAGAACAAGGCGAGCGCCGCGGCGCGGCGCGGCGAATTGATCCGCTTTGCCGACGAGTTCGAGACGGCGGTCGGCTCGATCGTCGCCAACGTCTCGGCCTCGGCGGTGCAGCTCGAGACCGCGGCGGGCACGCTGACGCGGACTGCGGAAACCACGCAGAACCTTTCAAGCCAGGTGGCAGGTGCCTCCGAGGAGGCGTCCAGCAACATGCAGTCGGTGGCTTCCGCCACTGAAGAATTGTCGGCCTCCGTCGATGAGATCGGACGCCGCGTGAAGGAGTCCAGCCGGATCGCCGATGCTGCGGTGCAGCAGGCCGAACAGACCGACGCCCGCATCGGCAAGCTCTCGCTCGCCGCGCAACAGATCGGCGACGTGGTCAAGCTGATCACCGCGATCGCCGAGCAGACCAACCTGGCGCTGAACGCGACGATCGAAGCGGCACGCGCCGGCGATGCCGGCCGCGGTTTTGCGGTGGTTGCCTCCGAGGTGAAATCGCTCGCCAGCCAGACCGCGCGGGCGACCGAGGAGATTTCCACTCACATCTCGGGCATGCAGTCGGCGACGCAGGAATCCGTTGCCGCCATCAAGGAGATCGGCGGCACCATCGGCCAGATCTCCGAGATCGCCGCCAACATCGCCGGCGCAGTCGAGCAGCAGAGCACGGCGACGCAGGAGATCGCCCGCAGCGTGCAGAATGTCGCCCAGGGCACGCAGGAGGCCGCCACCAGCGTCACCCTCGTCAACCGCGGCGCCACCGAGACCGGCTCGGCGTCCGAGGAGGTGCTGAACTCGGCACGCTCGCTGTCGTCCGAAAGCACGCGCCTGCGCGACGAACTCGACCGCTTCATGGCGAACATCCGGGCTGCGTGACGCCGCGCCGTCACTCCCTTCCGAACTGGTGCTTCAGCTCCAGCTTCGCGCGTTCGAGCCGGGCACGTTGCGCCTGCGGCAGCGTCTTGCCGGCACGGTTGATGTAGAAGGTCAGCATCGACAGCGCCGAGCGGTAGGCGCCGGCCTCGCGGCGCTTGCTTCGCTCGGCGGAGCGCTTCAGCGATACCGCGATCTTCTTCGCGCTGGTCTGCTTGAACACGCCGCGGTCGAGATCGAGCGCATCGCTCCGCTCGGTCACCCGCTGCGACCAGCGCCGCGATGACGTCTTGCGCGTGCCGCTCTTTCGCCGCGTGGTGGTTGCTTTTCTTCTCGTGCCCTTTCGTGCCGTGGTCTTTCGTGCGCTGGTTTTGCGACGTGGTGCCATTGCAAGCTCCTGTTTTCAGCTAGCAACATCGGCAAATCCGTCCGGGTTCCTATGCCGCGATGCGGGAACCAGGTGCCTTCGCGGACGTTGTCGTGCGTGGCGGGCATCCGTTTGCCGCAAATTTTGGGGATGAGCACCTTGGGGTAAGCTGCGTTCCGGGGTGATTTCTTATTGGTTCCGTGATGGATTTGCAGCCGATCCAGCCCAGTCCTGCAACTGCTTCCGCAACGCGTGACGCTGACGCGCCGCCGGATCATGACCGCATCATCGAGACGTCGATCCCCGCGCGTCTCGATAGTCTCACCTGGAGCGGTTTTCACACCCGCGTGGTGACCGCGCTCGGCATCACCTGGATCCTCGACGGGCTTGAAGTCACGCTCGCCGGTGCGCTGGCGGGCGCGCTGAAGGACAGTCCGACGCTTAAATTCTCCAACTTCGATGTCGGCTTCGCCAACAGCGCCTATCTCGCCGGCGCCGTGCTGGGCGCGATCGGGTTCGGCTGGCTCACCGACCGCATTGGCCGCAAGAAACTGTTCTTCATCACGCTCGCGGTCTATCTCAGCGCCACCGCCGCGACCGCGCTGTCGTGGAATGTCGCAAGCTACGCGCTGTTTCGCTTCCTGACCGGTGCCGGTATCGGCGGCGAATATACCGCGATCAATTCGACCATCCAGGAACTGGTGCCGGCGCGCTATCGCGGCTGGACCGATCTCGTCATCAACGGCAGCTTCTGGATCGGTGCTGCGATCGGCGCCGTCAGCGCCATCGTCCTGCTCGATCCCGCCGTGATCAATCCCGATCTCGGCTGGCGGCTTGCGTATCTCACCGGCGCCTGTCTTGGCCTCGTCGTGTTCGTGATGCGGATGTGGATTCCGGAAAGCCCGCGCTGGCTGATGATCCACGGCCGCCCCGAGGAAGCGCACCAAATCGTCGACGACATCGAGCGCTCGGTGATCGGTCATGTCGAGGCGCAATCGCAGGCGTTGCCGAAGATCAAGCTGCGGATGCGCGACCATACGCCGCTGCGCGAAGTGGCGCATACGCTGCTGGTTACCTATCGCCAGCGCGCGGTGGTCGGGCTCGTCTTGATGAGCGCGCAGGCGTTCTTCTACAACGCGATCTTCTTCACCTTCGCGCTGGTGCTGACCGACTTCTTCGGCATTCCCGCCAGCCATGTCGGCTGGTACATCCTGCCCTTTGCCGCTGGCAACTTCCTGGGGCCCCTCGTGCTCGGCCGGCTGTTCGATACGCTGGGACGCCGCGTCATGATCACGCTGACCTATGGCGTGTCGGGCGTGCTGCTGGCGCTCTCGGGCTATCTGTTCTCGATCGGCGCGCTGAGCGCGCAAGGCCAGACGATCGCGTGGATGGTGATCTTCTTCTTTGCCTCGCCCGCCGCGAGCGCCGCCTATCTCACCGTGAGCGAGACGTTTCCGCTCGAGGTGCGGGCGCTCGCCATCGCGCTGTTCTACGCGATCGGCACGGGCATCGGCGGCGTGATCGGACCTGCATTGTTCGGCGTGCTGATCGATACCGGATCGCGCAATTCCGTTTTCGCCGGCTACCTCCTGGGGTCGGTGCTCATGATCGTCGCGGCCTTGGTCGCGTGGCGCTATGCCGTCGCCGCCGAGCGAAAATCGCTCGAATCTGTCGCACGGCCGCTTGCTGTTGTGGAGTAGAATGAGATGACTGAGGAACTGGCTGACATGCCGCTGGACGAAGACTTTTCGCCGGAAGATGAAGCCGCGCCGGAAACCGTGCCGGTGCCGAGCGCGCTGGTCGGGCATCTGAGCGAGACCGCGGTCCTGCTCGACGTCGACGGCACCTTGCTCGACTTCGCGCCGACACCGCGCGAGGTCTGGGTGCCGCCGGGGCTGGCGAAAACACTCCACCGTCTGCTCGAACGCACCAATGGCGCATTGGCGCTGGTCAGCGGCCGTTCGGTGAATGATCTTGACCTGATTTTCGCCCCCGATGTCTTCCCTGCGGTCGGCGGCCACGGCGCGGAGATGCGGCTCGATCCGCAGGGCGATGGCGATGCGGGCCACGCGCTGCAGCTTGACAAGGAGCTGAAGCGGCGTCTGGCCGCCATCGCCAGATTGAGCCCGGGCATTCTGCTCGAGGACAAGGGCTATTCGCTCGCGCTGCACTATCGCCTTGCGCCGCATGCGGAAAGGGCGATCTATGAGGCCGTGTCGCTGATCCGCGCCGATCTGCCTGAGGCGCCGATCGAGGTGCTGCCGGGCAAGCAGGTCTGCGAGATCAAGCTCGCCGGCTTCACCAAGGCCACCGGCGTGCTCGAACTGATGAAGCATCCGCCGTTCAAGGGCCGCAAGCCGTTCTTCATCGGCGATGACGTCACCGACGAGACGGTTTTTGCGATCATGCCCGAGCTCGAAGGGCTCGCTTTCTCGGTCGGCCGACGCGCCAAGGGAGTGGCCGGTCATTTCGACGCGCCGAGCGACGTGCGCGAATTCCTTGCGCATCTGCTCGATGACGAGCGCGAAATCGCCGCGCCTTAGCCGAAACCTCAACCGCAAATTGGCGCGGAATAACCGCAGTTCCTGCTGCGGGTGGCAGCTCCCTCGCAAAAAATTTTCTTTTTGTGAGTTGACACCCCGGTTCCATGCGGGACTGCCTGAATTTGGTTTCAATTCGGAGAAAGCGTGGCCAGGAACCATATTGATGAATGGTTGTTAATACGCGAATGCCCAACGGGAGGGGACCATTTGAACCTCGTTGTCGTGTCGAACCGCGTAGCGCGTGGAAAACCCAATGAACCCATGACGGGCGGCCTGGCCGCCGCTCTTTTGCCTGTTGTCGAGAAGTCCGGCGCGATCTGGGTCGGCTCCAGCGGCCGTGTCCGCGATGGGAACCAGAAGGAACCTTTCGCGGAGGTGGAAGCGCTTGGCGCCGGTGCGCTGGCGATGCTCGATCTGCCGGCCGCGCATTACGGAGGCTACTACGAAGGCTTTGCCAACTCCGCGCTGTGGCCGGCGCTGCATTCGCGCGCCGACCTGATCCGCGCCTCGGAGGAGGATTATGCCAGTTACCGCGAGGTGAACGCGTTCATGGCGCGTGCGCTGCTGCGCTTCCGCAAGGACGATTCGGTGTTCTGGATTCAGGACTACCATTTCCTCGCGCTCGGCGCGGAGCTGCGCGATCTCGGCATCGACAAGCCGATCGGCTTTTTCCTGCACACGCCGTGGCCGACGCGCGCGGTGATCGAAGGCGTCCCGCATCATCGCGAGCTGATCGAGGCGATGCTTGCCTACGATCTCATCGGCTTCCAGACCGAGGAGGATTGCGAGAATTTCCTCGGCTACGTCGAAGCCGATCTCGGGCTCGTCGTGCGGGACGGCAGCGTGACGTCGCGTTACGGACGCAGCCGCGCAGCGGTCTTCCCGATCGGCATCGATCCGGACAAATTCGCGCAGCAGGCCACCAAGGCGATGACCCATCCCGACGTCTCGCGATTGCGCCGCAGCCTGAACGGCGAGCGGCTCGCGATCGGCGTCGACCGGCTCGACTATTCGAAGGGCCTGATCAACCGCGTCAAGGCTTTCGACCGGATGTGGACGATGCATCCCTCGCTGAAGCGCACGATCTCGCTGCTGCAGATCGCAACGCCATCGCGTGGCGGCATCGAGGCCTACGGCAATCTGCAGAGCGAGGTCGCAAAACTCGTCTCCGACGTCAACGGCATCCATGGCGAGGTCGACTGGACGCCGATCCGCTACCTCAACAAGGGATTCAGCCAGGCGGTGCTCGCCGGTCTCTACCGCACCGCGCAGGTCGGCGTGGTGACGCCGCTGCAGGACGGCATGAACCTTGTCGCCAAGGAGTATGTCGCCGCCCAGAACGCGGCCGATCCCGGCGTGCTGGTGCTGTCGAAATTCGCCGGTGCCGCCAACGAGCTTGAGGCTGCCCTCATCGTCAACCCGCACGACGTCGACGGCATGGCGCGCACCATTGCCACCGCGCTTTCGATGCCGCTCGCCGAGCGACGGCTGCGCTGGGAAGCGATGATGGAGAAGATCTGCACGGGCACCATCCAGCAATGGTTCGCCAATTTCGTCGAGGCGCTGCAGGACACCGGCGCCGACGAAAAGCCCGAGCGCTCGCCGCCACTGGCCGAAGCCACGCACTGGCCCTATCGCAGCGCACGCATTCATTAGCCGCTCTTCTTGGCACATCTCCGTCGTCCCGGCGAAAGCCGGGACCCAACCACAGGGAGGTGTTGTGGCGCGAGCAAGCGGTCGCAGCGGAGCATAGGACAAGCGCCTGGGGTTATGGGTCCTGGCCTTCGCCAGGACGACGCCGTCATTGCGAGCGGAGCGAAGCAATCCATGTCTCCGCAAGTGGCGCGATGGATTGCTTCGCTCCGCTCGCAATTACGTGGCTGGTTCTGATTCAAATTTCAAACAGCGTGAGGATGTGAGTCCGCATTCTCGCGGCGCATTGCGTCCGAGCTTTGCGTCTCGTTTCACCCTCTTCTCGATCAGAGGGCGCAGGGAAAGCCGGGTGCCGGTTGCACCCATGGGTCCCGTGCAACAAAAAGCACGGGGGTAGGACCACAGGTTCAACCGAAGCATTCCGGCTTTCCCTGCGCGATGGTGTTACGGCTTATTTCGTGCTCTCCCCGGTGACCGGGCTTTCTTGCCACCGTCATCTCAAGCGCGAACTTCTTCGCGCAAAAAACTTAGCGCCAGCGTCGGGGCGCCAGGACCACACGACTTCGCCGTCCGCTGATGCCACGCTCGTCAGTCGTGACATCCACGTCCACCGCATCTCACCGCAACGTTCGTGACGATCGCGAGCCGCCCCTCATTCGGGTGAGACGCGGGGAGTTAAATCACTGATTTGCCCGACAGCGAAAGCGGAGTGTTTTTCGCGCGAGGGCTGGACGGGGCAAATCGCTTTGGAAACGCTGGCGAATTTTTCTCCACCGTCATTCCGTGGTGCGACGGCTTCGCAACAATCCATTCGTCCACTTGCGTATGAGGCGAAATGGATTCCGGGTTCATCGCTTCGCGATGCCCGGCAATGACCGGCAAGGCGCGACTATCCCTCAGAGGCCCATTGCGCGGCTTCTCGGGATGAGGCGTTCATGCCCGGTCGCGTCAGCGCCAGCGTGGCGTTTCTTCGCCTTCGCAGGACGCGTTTTTCTTACAGTCCTGAACGTATCGACAGTTCTGATCACGGCCTTCGCCGCCGCGCTGCTGCCCTAAACAGGAAAAGCTGTTACGGCTGCCGCTGCTTTAAGCGATCTCGTGGTGTAACACTGAAGCAGCTCCCTTCTCACTCGATCAAATCTCTTGCCGTTATCCGCGATGGAAAACAAAGCTTGATGCCCGAGAATAACGCTGTACAGTCAAAGCGTTCTGAGGGCACTTCGATGCTTTCATTTGCCAAAAGAACCGCTAAGAGCGCCTTAGAATCCCTGGGATTGAAGATTGGCAATTCCAACTTCATCAATACAGCCATTGAAGATGCCGAGGCCTATCATCGGCTCCGGCACTACGTAGAGCTTGTTTCCAACTTCGATAAAGAAGAGCTGTCATCAGCTCTTGCTCTCATCAGACACGCCAAATCGCAGATAGGACAAGATCTCTTCGCTGCTCATGCGAGCAAATACAAGAGAGATGGGTACTTCGTTGACTTTGGAGCAACAGACGGAATTAACCGCAACAACAGCCATTTACTGGAAACATGCCTCGGATGGTCTGGTATTCTCGCCGAGCCGGCGCGCGTCTGGCATCGTAGCCTGATCCGGAACAGGCCAAGTTCCGTTATTGAGACGGCGTGCGTATGGAGCCGAAGCGGTGAGACCATCTCATTCAAAGAGACGCCGGACGGTGAGCTTTCCACCGCCTCTGCTTTTGAAAACTCCGACTTTCACTCCGGTCGTAGACGATCAGGCAAATGCTACAACGTCCCGACGATTTCGTTGCATGACCTTCTGCTCAAACATGGTGCTCCAGCTCATATTGATTATCTTTCCATCGACACCGAAGGCAGCGAACACGATATTCTCAGTGCGCTTGACTTCTCCCTTTGGTCCTTTGGCTGCATAACCTGCGAGCACAACTATTCGGACCGGAGGGAGAAAATACAGGGCCTCTTGACGTCGCACGGATATAAGACGGTGCTAACCGAACATTCGTATTTTGATGACTGGTATGTTCAAGCTTAATTGCTTCGCGCCCTGCGAGGCGAAATGGATTCCGGGCTCATCCCGTCGCGATGCCGCGGAATGACGGGCGTGGGGCGCGCGACCTATCCCTCAAGACGCCCCTTACGCGGCTTCTCGGGGTGAGGCGTTCATGCCCAGGTCGCGTCAGCGCCGGCGCGGATAGACGACCCGATCAATAGCAATACGGCACGCCATCGAGCACCGGGCAGCGCGCCCGCCGCGGGTCGCTTGGATTCTCCATCGGCACGACGCCGCTGCCCTTGCCGACGAACACGCCTGGCCCGACCCTGACCGAGGACCAGTTGCCGACGATCACGCTCGGATGCGGCGAGGTCAGGCTCGAGCGCGTGCCGTCGCTCCAGATGATGGTATCGCCCGAAAGCACCCCGCGCCGCCCGTCGTCGCAGCTCACATCCGTCCCCGCCTTGGTGCAGCTCTGCGCCAGCGCCGGACCGGCGCCCGCGATAGCCGCCACGACCAGGCCGAGAATTGCAATTGTCCGCTTCACGCCGCCCTCCACCACTGATTTGCCTTGCGGTCGTCGGCACGGCAAGGATTCGGGTTCAACAGGCCGAACCCGCGCCCCGATCCCGACCGGCAACCCGCCAAAAACCCAAGTTGTTCCAAAAACTTAAGGAAATTTCAGCTTCCGCCCCCTCTCTCCCTTGCAAAATCAGCCCCATCCCTTCAAGAGAGGGCGCTTCCGGAGAGATGGCCGAGTGGCTTAAGGCGCACGCTTGGAAAGCGTGTGTGCGGGAAACCGTACCGTGGGTTCGAATCCCACTCTCTCCGCCATATGGCGATTGAAGTCGAATGGCGGAAACGCGCCGCAGGCGTGATTCCGGCGGAGCCGAGAGCGCGGCCCAAAGGGCAACGCCATTCCCCTATCTTGCCAACGGCGTCGCTGGCTGGCCCTTCGCCAGAGCTACGGCGGTTTGTTGAGTGGCCTCAAGCGCAGCCTGAACGTCAGGGCGCACGCCGACGCCTCCCCAGTTGCTGTGCGTGATCGGATTTTCAGCCCTGCCAGTCGGCACGACAACGAAGAGGTCGGAACCTAGTTCATTCAGACCGCCTGGATTCGCTCCTCCGCGTGTTGTTGCGCCAACCACAGTTGCGCGCTTGAGCATTTGCAGGTCGTAGGCAAACTCCTCACCCGCCGAATAAGTCTTTGGGCCAACCAGCACATAGACGGGCTTGCCAAGATAGTGCACCGGCGTCGATGAACTCCAAAACGACTCCGTTCTGAAAGTCGAAGTCCCACGATTGCGCCAGATGAGGTCGTTGATATGAACACGCTTGCCGGGATCGAGGAAGAAACTGACAAGGTAGGCTACAGACGCCGGATGTCCGCCGCCATTGTCCCGCATGTCGATGATGAGCGCGGCGGTGTCCGACAGGTTACGCATGGCGTCGTCGGCTGCCGGATTAAAGACCTCGGGCGGAACGAACCGCGCCAAGTGGATGTATCCGATATTGCCGTCTAATCGTTTCACCTCAAAGCCGGCATCCTGCGGCGTGGTCGGCGGAGGCTGGTTACGGAACGGCGAGCCAAAGATCACCCTCATATGGCTGTCGTTGGTGATCGCACGGAGTTGCTCGGTCAGTTGCAGCGCAAACTGAGCTGGATCGGTTACGCCGGCATAGGCGTTCGTTCTCAATGCCTTCTCTAGCGCATCCGCCGCCTGCATGCCCACATCCGGGAACACATAACCCTCGCGCAACTCGACAGCGATGCCGCCGATCACCTTTCTGACCGTTGTCTGATCCAAGAGCACGCTTTGCGCCGTATCGGAAGCCACCTCGGCACTTGCCGTTGATGGCGCGGCCACAAGTGTAGAAATTGTCGCGAAGCAGGCGATAAGAAATGACGATCGACGATACAGCATCTGGCTCCCGGTTACGGTCGGATTCATTACAACAGGTGCCAATTTTAGGACAGATCTGTGGCGAACGCTAATCGCCACAGAGTGCCGAAGCCGCGCTTGCCGACGATTGATCGCGAGCCAACCGCGTTCGCCGGACCGGCCGCATGCGATTTCCGTCCCCCACGGATTAAGCTATCATCCGATTCGAGCGCGGCCCACGCCTCCCCCCTCCGATCGGGAAAGTATCACTCATACCGGGCCACCTGATCATCGAACCGACTGTTCGAGCGCCAAGCATAAGGAGGGATTGCGAAGATTGCTCGCAATAGGAGGTTGCCGATGAAGCTGTCTGCGCCGATTTACCATTTGAAGCACAAAGCCAAACGACTATCCCGCGGGGAAGGTATTCCACTCCATGTCGCGCTGAATCGCATAGCCCTTCAGGAAGGCTATAGCGATTGGAGCCTGCTTGCGGCGAAGCTGTCCGCGTCCAGGCCTGCTGGCAAGCTGCTTGCGCGATTGAAGCCTGGTGACCTGGTGCTGGTGGGCGCGCGCCCGGGCCAAGGCAAGACGCTGATGAGTCTTGAGCTCGCCGTCGAAGCCATGAAAGCCGGCAATCGCGCCGTGTTCTTCACGCTGGAATATACGGAAAAAGACGTTCTGGATCGCTTCCAGGCAATCGGGGCGGAGTACGCGCGGTTCGACGGACTGTTCGAGCTCGACTGCTCCGACGCGATAAGTGCCGATTACATCACAAGGATGTTGGCGACAGCGGCTCGCGGCACCCTGGTGGTGGTGGACTATCTGCAATTGCTGGATCAGAGACGTGAAAACCCCGGATTGGCAGAGCAGGGGTGCCGTCGCGAACTTGGTTGGAATTTGTCCGTCGCGAGTCTCCGGTGAACGGATGATATCTGCTCAGGCGGCAAGATCAACCGGCTGAGCAATGGGCTTGCTGGCGAGGGTCTGCCAGCCGTCG
>NZ_JBVAPG010000619.1:0-255 GCF_055413685.1 Bradyrhizobium sp. LeoA1Lang
TGACATGCCGTATCCCGGATGCCGCGTGGTTCGTCCGTCGATGGCGCTGTTGCGGTTCTTGCCGGTTTTGGTGACGGCCTGGTTCTGCGTCACATGCGGTGTCACGTTGATGGCACGAAGATTGGCCGCGTGATCGGCGGTATCGTACGCCTTGTCCTCGCCGGCCGTGATGCGGTGGCCGGCGGCTTTGCCTTGGGCCTTCAGCATGATCTCCGAGGCGCGGCGTTCGGTCGCCAGCCCATGCCGGTTCTCCAT
>NZ_JBVAPG010000620.1:0-255 GCF_055413685.1 Bradyrhizobium sp. LeoA1Lang
CTTTCGCCGTCGGGCAAATCAGCACTATGACTCCGCGGGTCTCACCCAAGAGAGGGGCGGGTCGCGATCGTCACGAACGTTGCGGTGAGATGCGGTGGACGCGGGTGTCACGACTGACGAGCGTGATATCAGCGGACGGCGAAGTCGTGTGGTCCTGGCGCCCCGACGCTGGCGCTAAGTTCTGTTCGTTGAGCAGAGCGACGGTGGCAAGAAAGCCCGGTCACCGGGGAGAGTACGAAGTAAGCCGTAACACCA
>NZ_JBVAPG010000621.1:0-255 GCF_055413685.1 Bradyrhizobium sp. LeoA1Lang
GGTCAGATCGCTGCGCGGGAATCCATAACGATGCACCTCGCCGGAGACGGCCGGCTTCCGGCCGAGTATCTCATCGACCTTTTGCCACTCGATTGCCTGGGCACGCGCACTGGAGATGAACGGCTCGCTGAAGATGTACCAGTCGGTGGTCTGCGCATTCGCAACTGACGCGGATGACAGCGCCAGAATTGAAGCGGCCAAAAGATATCTGAGACGAATGGTGAACCTCCATGGTTGGATAGAAGGGCCTCCGCC
>NZ_JBVAPG010000622.1:0-255 GCF_055413685.1 Bradyrhizobium sp. LeoA1Lang
GCTGAGTGCACGCAGACGCGCAAGACGAGCGATGCTCTCCTTCCCTTGAACCCGTGTGCCTCGTTTCTGAGAGAGAAACAAAGCTGGCGCGCGAGCCAGCGCGCAAACTTTGGCAAATCGGTTGATGGAGAGCAACATGTCTTCACTGAGACAAATCGCGTTCTACGGCAAGGGTGGCATCGGCAAGTCGACCACCTCGCAGAACACGCTGGCGGCGCTGGCCGAAATGGGCCACAAGATCCTGATCGTGGGCTG
>NZ_JBVAPG010000623.1:0-255 GCF_055413685.1 Bradyrhizobium sp. LeoA1Lang
CACTCGCTCTGGCAGCCATAAGCGGAAAGAATTGCGCTTCGAACATTGATGGCCGACCTTTCCACCGCGATCAAGTATGCTCTGCTGCATCGTGATGCTGGTCACGAGATCTTTCGCCGGAACGCCGACCTCCCTCATTAAGCATTGGGAAAGCCGGCCTCCATCGGTATGCTCTTTACTCGGCGGCGAGCTCGGCGGCGGTCTTGCCGACGATGGACTCGTCAACTGGCTTCATGATGCCGTGCTCCATCAGCA
>NZ_JBVAPG010000624.1:0-255 GCF_055413685.1 Bradyrhizobium sp. LeoA1Lang
TGCAAGCCGAACGCCGTCCACATTCGGCGGATCGTGGTGTGAGAAAAGCCGGTTTCCGCCGCCATCGAGCGGATCGACCAGTGCGTCGCGTCGGCTGGCGTCGTCCGCAGCGTCCGCTCGATCACGGCGGCAACCTGATCGTCGTTGATGGTGCGAGCACGGCCAGGTCGCGCTTCGTCAAGCAGGCCATCACAGCGATCCTTCAAAAACCGGCGACGCCACTTACCAACGGTATGTTCGTGAAGGCCGAGTTCG
>NZ_JBVAPG010000625.1:0-255 GCF_055413685.1 Bradyrhizobium sp. LeoA1Lang
AGATGTACCAGTCGGTGGTCTGCGCATTCGCAACTGACGCGGATGACAGCGCCAGAATTGAAGCGGCCAAAAGATATCTGAGACGAATGGTGAACCTCCATGGTTGGATAGAAGGGCCTCCGCCTGCGACGTGTCTGGAAGGAGCGAACAGCGTCATTTTGAGAGGCCCTCGTAAGACCGTTCGACGGCAGACCAATTGATGGCCGATATGAACGCGCCGACATAGTCGGCAGCCTTGGCGCCGTAGTCGATGTG
>NZ_JBVAPG010000626.1:0-255 GCF_055413685.1 Bradyrhizobium sp. LeoA1Lang
TTGGGGACAACGCTGCGCGTTGCCCCCAGGGTCCACAGCCCCAGCAACAGCAGACCTGAACGAAACGAGAATTGTGTTACCCATGTCGTCGGTTTGAAGTGTTACCCATGTCGCCGGTTGCTCAGCGTGCATGCAATGCGCGTCGGATGAGCGACTATCTGGATTGTCAAGTTGCATTGGCGTAAGCGGCACGCGCCTCGCGTGCTTTGGCGTTGAGGCGGACCAGGAGCTTACGGGCGAGCGCAATGCGAATGA
>NZ_JBVAPG010000627.1:0-255 GCF_055413685.1 Bradyrhizobium sp. LeoA1Lang
CGCGCACGCCGTTGACGGTGACGAGATCGCGGATCGCCTGGCCGCCGATCTTGGCGCCCTGCTTTTGCAAACCCTCAAAGTGCTTCACCACGGCGTCGACCACGCCGTATTTGGCCTCGTCGGCGCAGTGCGGCGACATGGTCGGCGACGACCAGGTCTTGGGCAGCGCGTTCTTCAGGTCGGCCATCGACTTGCCGGGCGCGCGGTCGAGCATCTCGCAGATCGCGATCGCCGAAACCAGGCCGTCGTCATAGC
>NZ_JBVAPG010000628.1:0-255 GCF_055413685.1 Bradyrhizobium sp. LeoA1Lang
TCGACGGCGATTTTGACGGCGACATGGTCGTCATCATCGGCGACCGGCCTCGCCTCTACGAGCATGTGCGCCAGTTCGACGCGCAGCTGCAGGCGCGCGGCATCGCCTCGATGAAGCCGCCGAAGTCGCACACGCCGGCCATTGAGAAAGACGGCTACCAGTTCAGCCGGTCCAAGCAGATCCTGTCGGCCACCGGGCTGGTGCTGGAGACCTACAGCTGCCTGCAGCGCAACATGCTGGCGCAGCCGCTGGAGG
>NZ_JBVAPG010000062.1:0-47193 GCF_055413685.1 Bradyrhizobium sp. LeoA1Lang
CCTCGACGCGACGATAGGAGTCACCTTCCTGCCTGGCATCAAGCATGGCATTTGCCATCGTTACACCTCCACCGATCCGCTCATGCCAGGCTGTATCGCGCGCAAGCCGAAGGATGGCTAGGTGGGGGCCTCATGCCGGTTACGAACAATAGTTCGACCGACATTGGATCGCTTACGCCGAGGGTCTTACGCCCCAGAATATGTGAAGGGTCGCCGGTCTTGAGCGACCGCAGGACGGCGCAGATCGTCGTCTTGCCGTAGCCATTGGCGCCCGAAACGAAAGTATGCTTGGTAAGTTGCGGATTACCGCTGGCTGTTGAGTTACGGAACCGCCCGATATTCCTGATAGCGACAATCTTTTTAAGCATGCATCACTCCCCCTGCACCGTTTAACCTATGGTTGTGCAACGGAAAAGGGGGAACGAGCAACGAGGGTAGCATTGAGCTTCTGACCAAATAATCTTTGGTCGATATCCTTGGGCGAGCCGGTCACGCCCGCGGGCCTGGTGCGATCTATTATTGTTTGTGCTTTCGTGAACCCTTCTTTCCCGGTGCCGCGCCTGCGTTTCCGGGTGTAGATGCGCGCAGCAACTTGTCGAGCTGTTGCTGAACAACACGACCGACTTTGAACGGGTATTTTCGCCAGTAGCTATAGAATTCGGCCGCCGTGGTGAACTCGCCCTTGCTATCTCGGAGATCTTGTATGCGGTTTTCCTGGTGGTCAAGAAGAAGCTCGAGGCTCGGTGGGCATCAAGCCGACCCTGGATCCGTAGAAAGTCGAGGGGCCTTCTATCGGATGGCAGAGATAACCCATCTTGGTCCCCGGATAGAGAGAAGCGCCAAACGTTTATGCTTGCGAGTTCGGCTTGGGGTCCAAATGCAGCGGTCGAATCCCCGCACAAGCTCTCTCCAGACCACCTCAGAAAGCCGGTATCCGGCCTGGACTTCAGTTGGTGGGGTACGGTGGTGAACTAGTATAGCGCAAGACGATTTTGACTGTTTTTTTCGCACAAGAGCAGCGCGGTTGTCCTTATCGCAAATCAAATCCGGGCATATTGATGATGCAGTCCGCCTGGATTAGCTGGCAGATAATGCGTCCCCTTCTTTGGATGGTGCGTGGTACAGGTGCATCCATGTTCAACGACAGGTGAGTTCGCGAGTCGTTGTAGTAGCCCATATACGACAGCAGCACGTGACGACGATGAACTTCCGGCCGCGATGCTCGATGAAAGTCAAAAGCTCTCCCAAACGGAATGCGTGTTGGCGCGCGTGAACTCCTCGATGAGAAGCACATGGGGGCGACCAGGATCGTCCAAAGCCCTTTGATTGATAATCCGAAACGTCTTATTTCTTCGCTCGAAACCTTGTCCGTCAGGGCGCGGCACGAACCCTTCAAAAAAATCTTCATAGGTAGTGCTCTCATGGAATTGGATGTCTTTGATTCGAAGCGGGTCTCCGTCAGTCAGCACATCTGCTGCTAGCCGTGCTGCGCGTGATTTGCCCGTACCCGGCAAACCCGAGAGGACAACGAATTTTGTTTTTCCAAATTCGGTCGCCGCCTGGGCGATCTTGCTGATCAGAAGCTGATCGTAATCTTTCATGTCTGGCTTGGCGGTCCTGTCGACTGGCCGCATCAAATAGCGAATATATGCGGCGCGGTTCGTGCGTGCTTCCGGAGGAATACTGGGAAGCGGGCTGCCAAGTAGCTCGTCGAGTATTGTGACTGTCGACGGTGGGAGCGTCCGAAATCCGTCAACGTCCGCTTCGGAGGGAATTAGCAAGCCCCCTATCCCAGCACGATTGAACCATGGTGTAATGTGCCTCGGATCATCCGTCAGCGCGGATCCGAGCGCGTTTAGGGAAGTGCCGGAATACCCAGCGTGTTGCTGGCGAAAGCTTGCGATCTTGGCAAGCGCGGTCGGAACTTCGTGCTCATAGTGCAAATGACCGAGCACGCGATTGACGTCCTGCCAATGCAACCGGTCGCCTAAATGACGAAATGCGCGCCACATCGCGCGCAAAGGCAGAATGTCAGCGTCCTCTGGAACGCCGTCCGGCGGTCTGCCCCTGTTGTCTGGTTTGGCGAGAAGAACGCGATTCGCAACCTCGGCGCCTAATGCTGCAATGTGCCGATTTGTACCCACCAAGGCCTTGTCGAGGCTGGACCAACCGTCTATTACGGCACGCCCAAACCGCGTTGTCCGAAGCGTGCCGTCATCTTCGACGGTGAGCAAACCCATCTCTTCGAAGGCGCTCTTCCAAGTTCGAAGACGTTGCTCCGATACATTCGGGTCTGGAGCTTGGCCCCCGGTTTTTCTACTAGAGAAGAGATCGACGGCGCGTTTGAGCTGCTCTCTCGCCCCTGCGTAATCGTTGGTCCGAAACCGCTGACCATCCGTCATCAGGAACGCCCACAAATAGTGCGGTGCCGTGACGTCTGGAATGACGAGATCGACGTCTGGCGACTCGTGGCTTGATGTTGGCCAAGGCATCTTAGGGAACTATCGGGAATACTGGATCAAGCTGCTTGTTTGGAGTCGCAGGAGTTTTCGGATAGGAATGTTGCGATGCGATCGTAAAGGTCTTGCGTCTGCCTAATCTGGCACTCCCAAATCACGCATGGCATCCAACCTAGCTCTTGCAGGTCCTTTAGCACCCGCTCATCACGAGCGACATTCCGGGCGAGCTTTCGTTCCCAGAAATCTCGGTTTGAACCTGGTATGGTGGCCTTTCGGCATCCTGGATGCTGCCAAAAGCAGCCATGCACAAAGATGACTTTGCGAAGTCGTGGGAAAACTAAGTCGGGGCAGCCGGGTAAAGTGCGTCGGTTAAGGCGAAAGCGGAATCCCAGCGAGTGGGCAAGCCGTCGCACGGTTCTTTCGGGCTGGGTATTCTGACCGCGCACCCGGGCCATCATTCTCGATCGCTGCTCCGTCGTAAATCTATCGACCATTTGACGCCGTCCTGCCTGGGACTAACTACTTCACCAAAAATGGTGAGCTTGCTCACTGTAAGCATCAATTATGACCGATTCCAAGAAAAGAGGCGAATCGCGTCGCTTTAGCGTTGCACGTTGCTGACCTGCTGGTGCATCTCGCGTCCCAGCGCAGAACCCCTCGCTTACCCCCTTCCCGTTCAGCAATTGGTGCCGCCCAGGCGCCTGTGTGCGGCCAGTCCGTGCGCCCGATCGCCCCCCCGGCAGGAGGGGAGTTCAGCCAAATTCCGGCGAAAAGCTGGCCGATTTCCTTGGACGACCAATTAAGATGTGGGTATGCGCTTGGTCGCCGCGCTTCGCGCTTCCTCGCTTGGCCAATTTCTGAGGACAGAGGCCGCTAGTTTGCACCTCGCCTCTGCAGCGGGTTCGGCAGCAGCAGGACCTACCGATCATAAACTGGAATCACGGAGGTGCGCGGCTGATCGGCGCTCTCCGAGATCATCCTCTCGACTCGTCGAGCAGGTCGTTGCGAAACTCGCCAAGAGCCCGGCCGACGACCTCGATCATGTAAGCGCGATCCGCCCTTATCCCGGAGGCGATCACGAAGGACCAATCTATCGGCGTTGTATCCAGGCCACGCGGGCGCGGCGGCGGCTCCGGCTTAGGCATGTTTCGGGACCAGCGCTCCAGCACCTCCCCTTGGGCTCACCAGGCGCGCGCCCGCCCCTTGGCGATCCTCAGCGCTTCCTCGTATGTCACCAATCTGCTCCCTCGATAACTGCCACCGGGCCGGGCTGGACGCACCATGCGCACCTTATCACAAACCTTCAAGATGATGAGGCACGTCTGGAATGCAGACAGCATCGGAGCGGCTGGTACGGGAGGTGACCCGCTGACGATGTGCAGGGGCGCCGTGTCCTCCATATGCAGCTCTACGGCGATAGAGGTCGCCAATTCGAGGTTGCCCGCGTACCCCGCGGCCATACCTCGCGGAACAATCCCAATCACCGTGCCGGGAGCTAGCATCGAGCCGCTCAATACCGCGTCCTGAAACTTTGGGCCGGCCAAAACGCGAATCTTGGTGGCTAGGGAAGCCGTGGTGACGATGATCATATCGTCAATGGCGATGCCACTCTTCGAGATCGCATCCGCCAATAGCGCACGATCATCGGCCACGCGGGGGCGCGCACTTCTCGCCGCGCTCGGGATCGGCGTGATACCGTGCAAGATACCGACTGGAGCGATCGCCATTGCTGCGTTGCTCGAGAATAGAGCGGCGTCTACGCCTGATGCGTACGTTGGTCTGCGGCGGCCGAACAGGTCGTCTTGATGATCCGGCAATAGGATTGCCAGCCGATCGTTTATGGCCAGATTGCATTCATGTCTTCCGCCAGCCGACCGACTGCTCTAGCGAGCTGCTTGCGCTTTCACATTGGGCTAAAGTGTGGTGCCAGGGCCATCAATCAGGCATTTACTGGAACTACTCGGCGAGCAACTTGGTCAGATGTACGGAGAGCGCTTCGGCTATTCGCGCCAAAACAAGCAAGCTTGGATTGCGTTTCCCACGCTCAATGCCTCCGACATACGTCAGGTCTATCTCGGCTTCGAAGGCAAGTTTCTCCTGGGTCATCCCTCGTTCTTGGCGAATCCTCCGCACATTTTTGCCGACGATTTTGCGCCAATCCTGCATTGCAGGATCGAACATGGTGGGGCATATAGTCTCTAGGGATTATAGTCCCCATCAATGGAATTCCATCATCAAGGCGACACCAATCTGGAAGAAGTTGTCATGTGGCCAGATCACATCCCACGTCTCAGCCCCTTCGCCGAATGCGGGGAGACCACTTCGACGGTTGGATATAAAGATGTATCGAGTGGGATGGTGGTGGCTTCAGTCGAGCTTCCTGCCGAGCTGATCGAACGCACCGTTATTGCGAATGTCTCGATTGAAATAAGCTTATCCGGGGCTGGAGAGATAACTTCCACCGCGAGTGGCCTGGCGTCCAACTACTGCTTTACAAACAGAACTATTTCACTTGACGAGCTCGTCAATATGCTCCTGGAGCCCAGCAACCTTCACATGGAAGAAACGACGGAGGTCGAACTAAGAGTACTGCTCGAAAGACTTCAAAAATCGATCTGCGCCGTACAGCACGCGATTTCTACCATGAAAACCACCGCAAGCTAGCAGGCGGATGTTAGGACGATGCGATATCGGCGGTGGCTGTCCTCTTGGCCTTTCGAAACTCGGTATCACTATCGAGAAAAGCCTCCAACATAAACGGTATCAGCTCCGCGACTTCCTCCCGGCTGCCGTAAGTCTCAGCATAAAAGTCGGCATACTCGCGCAGCCGCTTCGCGAGACTAGGCGCAAGCACAACATTCATTTTCACCGGCGTCCGATCAGGTAACTTCGCAAGCTTCATATCGTCATCTGCCCTTAGCTGCCGATTGAACATCCCGGTATGGCTTCAGCAAAAGATCCTTCGAAACAATCACCCGCAGCGGCCATCCCGGCCGCACGGTAATCGTCGGCTGCACGTCGAGCTCGCGCTCGACAAGGCGCTGCCCTGCGCGATTGGTCGTTTGCTGCGTGCTTTCCCGCAACGCTTTGACGAGATCGCTCTCGTCATTGCCGATCGATAGCTGGGTCCCTACCCCGATCAACGTGGCCAGAGCCACGCCCTTGAGCAATTGCCAGGTGTGGAAATCGACCTCATCCTCGAGCCCGGCATAGCCCGCAACATCGGTGGCCGGAAGGTTCTCGATCACGATTGAATTGCCGTTCGGCAGGATGAGTCGTGTCCAAATCACGAGCGCCCGCTTCTGACCGAATGCAACAACGCTATCGTATTTGCCCACGAGCCGCGTCCCCTGCGGGATCAGGAGATGCTCACCCGTGACCGTATCGTAGACGTTCTCGGTAATCTGGCCGATGGTAGCCCCGGGCAAGTCCGAATTCAGACCCGTAACAAGGCTCGCCGGAATGATCGATCCGGCCATCACCGCGTAGGTGGACGGAGCCGGCACGAGAGCATGAGGATTGGTGGTCTCGGTGTCGGCCTTCGCTCCGACAAAGGCTAACTTCCGCGCTTGGGATGAAGGAATGATCTCGGCGGAACGATCAACCATCGCCCGTGCCGCCTGTGCCAGTTCGGCAGCAGACGGCGCTGAGTCGGAAGCCGGCGGGCGGAAGGCGGATGCCGGATTGGCCGCAAGCTCCATCGTGCCTGCCTGCTTTCTCTTCTCCTGCTTCTCCGACAACCGGAAAAACAACCCCGACTCCTTTGCCTGTTGGGCGATGCGCGCTTGCCGGATCCGCTCCGCGCGCTCGGCATCCTCCTCCGGATTGGTGCGGAAGCCCGCCTCGGGCGTTGCAGCCACCCCCGCCTTCTTCTCGTTCTCGGCAAAGGCCCGACCGACATCGCCGGGCGACGGTGGCCCGAGCCGCGGCACGGAGGGCGGCAGGTCCTCATACGACCTGGGCAGCTTGCTCAACCCCTCAGCCGTCTGCTTTCGGTCGGTATTATAGAGTTCCGTCCGCTCCTCACTCTTGAACAGACGCGGTGGACGCAGCGCAATGATCGTAGCCCCGGCAATGACAAGCGCCACCACCGCGCAGCCGATCATCAAGGCACGTTTGTTGAGGCGGCGGATCGGTCTCGGGCGCGCCCGCAGCTCCAGGGGTTCAGGAGAATCCTGGTCCAGCCGATCCGTCATGAAGCGCTCCCGGTGCTGATTGCCTGCGAGACGGGTCGCGCGTCGATCCGGATGATCCGGACAATGCGTTGCGGGTTCTCTCCCATGCGCAGTTCGGCGGCACCAAACATTCGATCGACAATGTAATAGGAGCCGCGAACGCGATAGTTCACGAGATTGGGGCGACCGTCGGCTCCCGCCACGAACAGAGGCGGCGCCTCGCCCTGCGATAGCCCCGAGGGCATCTGGATGTAGACCTTGCGGCCGTCGTCAAAGGCGCGCAGCGGCCGCCACGGCGGATCGTCGCCTTCGATACGGTATCGGAAGTTCAAACTGTCGAGCCGCACTCCGCGGTCGGCGACCCGTTGCTCATTTTCCTGGGCGGCGGCGTTCTGCTTGTGCAGCGCGACAAGCGTATCGGTGGGATAAGTCCACGAAATCGACGCCATGTAGGTCTGCTTGGTAGACACGAGCTCGAGGTGGTAGGTGCGCCGATCGGTCAGGACCACAAGATTGGTCTGGATATCCGGCAGCGTCGGCTTGATCAGGATGTGAACCCGTCGGGCGTTCCCCTGCCCGCTCGAGGTATCGCCCACCACCCAGCGCACCGTGTCGCCCGTGGAGACATCGATCAGCTCTTCGCCCGGCTGGAGCGCGACGGTCGAGACCTTCTCGGGGCTCGCGTAAAGCCGATAAAGCGCCCCCTCGGTCCAGGGGTAGACCTGGATGGCATTGATGTATCCGGCGCGCGTCGGCTCCATCCGCGCCGCCTTGTTCGCCTTGGCGATCGCCTGCTCCGGCGGAAGCTTTTCGCCCTTCTCGCCCCTTGTCGGGTAAGGCTTGAGCTGACCAGGCAGCGGCAGGATCTTTGGCGTCTCAACCACCTCGACCGGCTTTGGCGGATCCGCCTCGGGACTGGCCTGCTCAAAGGTCAATTCGTCATAGGGTGCTTCAAGGTTGAGCTTGGTCGCGCATCCGCAGAGCATCAATGACAAGGCGAGCATGCTGGCCGACGCGAGTTTCGTGGGGGCGGCAGAATTCATTTGGCGTCTCCGATGAGGTCGCGTGACCAGTTGAGGGAATGAACGTAGAGCCCGAGCGGATTTTTGCGCAGCGTCTCGGCGTCGGTCGGCGGCTTGAGCACCGTGGTGACGAGACCGGTGAAGCGCTCGGTCTTGGCGATGGAGCCGTTCTCGTAGGTGTTTTCCTTCCAGCGGATCTCGAAACTGTCGCTGGAAGCGCGCACCACCGAGGTGACCTCGGCCGTCACCGTCTTGGAGCCGATTTTTGCAAACGGGTCGGTTTCGCGCGCGTAGTCGTTCAAGGCCTGAGCGCCACGGTCGGTCGTAAAGTCGTAAGCGCGCAGCCAGTTCGTCCGGACGATGACAGGGTCGATCGACAGCGAGCGGACGTTTTCGATGAAGCGCGCGAGAAAATGTGCAATCTGCGCGTCTGACGGCTGGTAGCCTTCGAGCGCAGGGCCGACCGCGCGGACTTCGCCGAGCCGGTCGACCTCGACGACGTAGGGAACCACGCCGGAGCGGGCGATCTGGGTCAGAATCGTCAAGCCGAGCACACCGGACAGCCCGACGGCCGCCAGGGCCGTGAGCCGCCAGTTGCTGGCCTGCACGCGTGCGGAGCCCAGCCGCTCGTCCCAGACCTGGGCCGCTTTCTGATAGGGCGTAACCGGCTCGGGCGTCTCACCGTATCGAACGGAGGCACGACGAAAGGGATGGGCTGCCATATGTCAGTCCTCCCCGAGCTTCGGACCAGAGGAATGACCGCCCTTGTCTCCCTCTTTCAGGGTATGGGCCGCGAGCTGCGCCGCTTCTCTGACGTGGCGCCGCTGTGGTGCCGCCGATGTCCCCGCCGCTCCTGATGTCGGTGCGCCGCTTACCGAGCTCCCACTGGCTGCTCCGGAGAGCTGTTCTGCCGCCGTGGCACGGGCCGGGCTGCTAGCAGCCGAAGCTGCCCCACTGAGCGACGCCGCAGATCGAACCGCCGCCATCGATCCGCCGGCGGCCATCCGAAGTCCGCCCGCGGCAACCGCGCCGCTACCGATCACGACCGCCGCTGCACCCGCCACCGTTCCGGCAGCCGCGCCGGCTCCAAGTTGAGGCGCACCCGAAACAAGGCCCGCCGCAATTCCGGGTCCGAAGATGCCGAGCCCGAACAGCGAAAGCGCCGCCAGCAACAGGCTCATCGCGGAAGCGACGTCGATCGGCCGCGTCAAGGTGCTCGAGAGCTGGCCGAAGATGGTGGAACCGATGCCGATGATGATCGCAAGCACCATCACCTTCACGCCGGAGGCCACGACGTTGCCGAGGGTCTTCTCCGCCAGGAACGCCGTTTTCCCCCACAATGCAAACGGCACCAATATAAAGCTCGCCAGCGTCGTCAGCTTAAACTCGATCAGCGTGACGAAGAGCTGGATCGAGAGCACGAAGAAGGCCAGTACGATCAGGATCCAGCAGAACAACAGGATCAGGATCGTCGGCAGGTTGGTCAGGACATCGAAGCCTGTGAACTGGCTCGTCTCCTCAAGAAGCGGGTGCGCGGCGGTAAATCCTGCCGAGGCGACGAACCCGGGCCGGGCCAAATCGGCCGCGCTCAAACTTCCGCCGGACGCCTTCAGCCCGATGCTGGAGAACGAGTTAAAGACGATATCCGCAAGGCTCTTGAAGTTCCCTATGATGAAGGCGAACGCCCCCACATAGAGCACCTTCTTCGCAAGCGTCACCAGGATCTGGTCATCGCCGCGAACGCTCCAGGCGAGCCCGGCGAGCGTCAGATCGATCCCGATCAGGGTCGAACTGAGGAACGAGACATCGCCGGACAGGAGTCCAAAACCTGAATCGATGTAGCGCGAGAAGGTCTCGGTAAATCGATCAATGACGGAGAGATCAGCCATTGGATGCCCCCTCACTTCCCGCCGGTGTAGGCATGGCCGTCGCCGATGAAGCGAACAAACCGCTCTTGCGCTGCCGCGACGGAGGCTTGCTGCTCGGCGGCTCGTAACGTGTCGGCGCGTGCCTGGGTCAGGGATAGGGTCTGCGCCTGCAAAGCCTGCTTGAGCTGCAGGCCCAGCAATTCATTGGTTGATTGCTGGGCCTGGACCGATCCGTTTGCGGCTGAGGAATTCGCCATCAAGGTGCCCAGCGTCTGCCGGTCCGCATCAAGCGTGGATGCGATCGTTGCCTGGGTCACAAGCGACTGCTTCAGTCCTTCGTAGCTATTGTCCCAGCGCGCTGTCGCGTCCTGCACCATGCGATCGGAGGAAGCTGCCGCCGTGTACTGCCGGGGATAAAGCCGTCCAAAGTCGCTTTGGGATTTCTGAACATCGAACGAAAGGCCCTTGGCTTGCGCGATCAGATCGTTCATGCGCGCGATCGTGCTCGTTAGTTGACCCGCCACGCTCGACGGCAACCTTTCGAGATTACGGGCCTGGTTGATGAGCATCTGCGCCTCGTTTTCGAGGCTCCTGATCTGGTTGTTGATCTGATCGAGGGCCCGGGCCGCGCTGAGCAGGGTCTGGCTGTAGTTCCAGGGGTCGTACACGATTGACTGGGCCTTAACCTGTGACGTGCCTTGAACGCCGACCGACAGCAACAAGGACAGCGCCGTCGCAGCCCTTGACGGAACGAACGGACGGAATCCGCGCAGACGAGATCGCAGCATGACTTGCTCCAACTTCTGAATGACTTGCGTTGCGCGTCAGGAGCGGCGCGCCTGTTCGAAGGTTCTGATCAGGTTTGCAGCCCAGTGCAGATCGCGTTCAGCGAGATAGCGCTCGGCAAAATGATGTGGGCCAGTCTTGGCCAAGACGTTTTCGATGACGCGCTGATCCTCGGGGGAGGATGCCGCGGCGAAGGCCAGCGCCACCGGCCCGAGGCCAAGCTCAAACAGGCGGTTGCCGGCGCGCGACTGCAGGTAATAGTCGCGCTTGGGAAAGGCCTCCGCGATGAGCCGAATCTGGGTGTCGTTCAGACCGAAGCGGCGGTAGGTCTCGATCTGGGTCGGCTCGAGGGCGCGCGGATTGGGCAGGAAGATCCGGCTTGGGCAGGATTCAATGATCGCCGGCGCAATCTGGCTGTCGGCGATATCGGCAAGCGACTGGGTGGCAAAGACGACCGCCACGTTCTTCTTGCGCAGCGTCTTCAGCCACTCCCGGATCCGGCTTGAAAACAGCGGATCGTCGAGAAATACCCAGGCTTCATCGAGGACGAGCAAGGTTGGACGGCCGTCGAAGCGCGCCTCGAGCGTGTGGAAGAGATAGGTCAGCACGGGCGCGACCAGGCCCGGCAGCGCCATCAGTTCCTCCATCTCGAAGGTCAGAACGTCTGAGCCGGAGAGTCGGTCGGCATCCGCATCGAGAAAGCGCCCGAACGGACCTTCGAGCGTGTAGGGCTGCAGCGCCTGGCGCAGCGCATCGCGGGCAAGCAGCGCGACGAGGCCAGTCATCGTCCGTTGCGAGACGGGTGCAGAGCCAAGGCTCTTGAGCGCCGACCAGACGGTCTCCTTGACCTCCGGCGTCACGGTGACGCGCTCATGGGCGAGAACACCGCACAGCCAATCAAGCGCCCAAAGCCGCGCCCCCTCCTCCCCGACATCCTTGAGCGGCTGAAACGCGATCCCGCCCCTGGCGCCTAGCTCATACCAGGCCCCGGCCAGCGCGAGGGTCATCGCGCGAGCCGAGCGCCCTTTGTCAAAGATGACGAGCTGCGCGTTGGGATAGCGTCGAAACTGGAGCGCCAGAACCGAGAGCAGCACCGACTTACCTGCCCCGGTGGGGCCGACGACAATGGTGTGCCCGACGTCGCCCGCATGCAAGGACAGCCGAAACGGGGTTGCTCCCTTGGTCTTGGCGACGAGAAGCGGCGGCCCATCGAGGTGCTCGCACCGTTCCGGACCGGCCCACACCGCCGATAACGGGCACATATGGGCGAGGTTGAGCGTATGGACGATCGGCTGGCGGATGTTGGCATAGGCTTGCCCCGGCAGGCTGCCCAGCCAGGCCTCAACTGCGTTGACGCCCTCGCGGATGGTGGTGAAGCCCCGGCTATTGATGACGCGCTCGACGGCGCGGATTTTCTCATCGGCGTAGCGCGCGTCTTCATCACTGATGGTAACCGTCGTCGTGATGTAGCCGAAGGCGACCAGGTCATCGCCAAGCTCGGACAATGCGGCATCGGCGTCGGCCGCCTTGTTGCCGGCATCGGTGTCGATGAGAACGGCCTGTTCGTTGAACATCACCTCCTTGACGATGGCGGCAAGCGACTTTCGCTTGGCGAACCATTGACGGCGGTAGCGCGACAAGGTCGCGTTGGCCTGACTGCGGTCGAGGGGCAGGAAGCGGGTCGCCCATCGATAGGGAACCCCTAACCTGTTCAGTTCATCGAGCAGGCCCGGAAAGGTGACCGCGGGAAAGCCGAGCACCGTCAGCGCGCGCAAATGGTTGCGGCCGATGGCCGGGGATATGCCGCCGGTCAACGGCTCATCGCTCAGGAAACAATCGAGATAGGCCGGAATATCCGGCACGGCGACGAGATGTCGCTTGGTCGAGACGCAGCTATGCAGGTAGGTCAGCGTCTCCTCATCGTTCAGGGGCCAGATCTCGGGCAGGACCGAGGCCATCAGGTCGATCGCGCGGTCGGTCTCCTGAATGAAGCGTCGAAGGTGATCCCGATAGCTGGGCCGCTCGTGCCGCTGGCGGCGTGGGGTTTCGATCGATCCGTCCGAAGCGTCGTGCTGTGCCGGATCATCCTCGTACGCCTGGTCGTGAGCAGGCTGGGGCCGCCCGCTGCGACGCCATCGCATCTCCCCTTGCCTCTCCTGCGGACGTTCCAGAAACAGCCCTTCCAGCCGAGAGACCCGCTCCGCCGGCGGCAAATACATCAATGTTAGATGCAGCACGCTCTCGAAATGCTGCCCGCGCGGACGTGACGGGTCGTCCCACCCCTCACTGGAGCCCTCAAACGCGGCTCGCCGTTCTTCGTCGACGAGCCACGACACCGAATCCGGAAACTGCGAGCGCGGATAGTCCGACGCCGGAATCCGCGTGGCGTCAAAGAATAGCGCCCAACCCGAACCAAAGCGCTTCAGCACGTTGTTGACCCGCGAGGCCACGCTCATCAGCTCGGCCTCGGTTGCGCTGTCGAGATCGGGTCCCCGGTAGCGGATGGTGCGCTGGAAACTGCCGTCCTTGTTCAGGATCACGCCCGGTGCAACAAGGCAGGCCCATGGCAGCCAGTCGGCGAGCCGGTACGCATCACTGCGGAATTCTCTCAAATTCAGCATGCAAGCCAGCCCTTGTGCTTGGTGTGGCGGATGGCGACTTCGACGAAGGCCGGGTCGCGCTTGGCGAGCCAGACCGCGATGCTGTGGCCGACGATCCAGAGCACGAGGCCCGCGAGCCACAGCCGCAAGCCGAGCGCGAGCGCGGCGGATAACGTGCCGATCAGGATGGCAGCGGCGCGGGGCGCGCCACCGATCAGGATCGGCTCGGTGAGCGAGCGATGGAGGACGAGTTCAAAACCATCGGGGCGCATCAGATCAGCGCTCCGCCGCCGAACGAGAAGAAGGACAGAAAGAAGGAACTCGCCGCAAAGGCGATGGAGAGGCCGAACACGACCTGAACCATGCGGCGGAAACCACCGGAGGTATCGCCGAACGCGAGCGAGATTCCGGTTACGGTGATGATGATGACGGCGACGATCTTGGCGACCGGACCCTGGACCGATTCCAGGACCCGCTCGAGCGGAGCTTCCCACGGCATGCCCGAGCCGGCGGCTTGGGCTTCCGAGGCGATTGCAAGCATGCAAGCCGCGGCGGCGCCGACTTCGATCAAGATTGCCTCGCCCAGCTTACCGACGCTGCGAAGGCGAAAACGCACATATGAGTGCAGTCCAGTCAGCATGTGATGGTCTCCTTTCAGGGACGATGGCTTGTGTTTGGAAGTCCGGGCGGGGTTTCGAGCAGGTAGTCACCGGAGGGATCGAGGCCTTTGAGCTCGGCGATTGCTTCGATCCGGCGAGCGGGCCCCCGTCCCTTGATGAAGACGATCAGACCGATCGCTTCGGCAATGAGGCGGCGCGGCACCGTGGCGACCGCCTCCTGGATCAACTGCTCGATACGATAGAGCGCCGCGCGCGCCGAGTTGGCGTGGACGGTAGCGATGCCGCCGGGGTGACCGGTATTCCAGGCCTTGAGCATGTCGAGAGCTTCGGCGCCCCTGACCTCGCCGACGATGATGCGGTCGGGCCGCAGGCGAAGGGTCGAGCGCACGAGATCGGCAAGGCTTGCGACGCCCGGCTTGGTGCGCAGCGCCACGGCGTCCCTGGCATCGCAGCGCAGTTCGCGGGTGTCTTCGATGATGACGACGCGTTCGTTAAGACCGGCGATCTCTGCAAGAAGCGCGTTGGCAAGCGTGGTCTTGCCCGACCCCGTGCCGCCCGCGATCAGGATGCTCCGGCCTTCAGCCACCGCCGCCGTGAGCACCTTTGCCATCAGCGGCGAAGCGATCTGCGCCTTCACATAATCGGAGAGCCGAAAGGTCGTGGTCGCCGGCTTGCGGATCGCAAAACAGGGCGCAAGCGAGACCGGCGGCAGGATGCCTTCAAAGCGCTCGCCGGTTTCGGGAAGCTCCGCTGAGACGATTGGCGAGGCCCCGCTCGCTTCCGCGCGGACATGGCTCGCGACCAGGCGGATGATCCGCTCGGATTCCTGGGCGGTCAGCACGACTCCTGTGTCGGCGCGGCCCACTTTGTGCCGGTCAAGCCAGAGCTTTCCGTCGGGGTTGACCATGACCTCGACGACATCCTCGTCTTCCAACGCAAGCGCGATCGCCGGTCCCATTGCGGTTCGCAGCATGCCGCGGCGCCGTTCGCGGGTTTCGGGCGAGAGAAGGTCAGACATTGCCGACCTCCTCCCGCCCAGCTGGAGACAGCCCCGGCTGCTCACCCGCCGCCTCTTGCGAGCGGGATTCGGTCATGCCCCTTTCGGACGCTCCCAGAGGAGCTCCTTCCTCGATATTCCTCATGAACAAATCTGGCTTCGACGTCGTGACGCGGTCCATCACGTCGGCAACAAGCCGGCTGCCGGAGGCAACGCGCTTGCCGACCTGGGCGACGAACATTTCGAACCGCTCCCGCCCGAGCGCACGCGCCGCGTCCTGGTCGCCCGATGGCAACGGCGACGTGATCGTCAGGTAGTAGCGGACGAATAGCGCAATGGTCTCCGCCATCACCGTGAGATCCCGCTCCGTGCGCTCCAATTGCCGACTGATGCGGTCGAGCCGTCTGACCAGCGCCGCATCGCCGGCTGTGTCGCGCTCCGGATTCAGGAAGCGATCGAGCGCAGCATCGACGATCGCTGACTTGTTGGTTCCCGGGCGCCTGGCTGCAAGCTCGAGCCGCTGCGCCACGCTGTCGGAGACATAGGCTGAAAGTTTTGGTTTCATGGATGGGCCTGTCAGAACGCAGGGAGAAGGTCGTCGTCATCGCGTGTGACGGCGTGGGCACGACGAATTGAGCTCGAGCCGTTCGCCGCACGCTGCATCTGGCTGCGATCGGCATTCGCATCGGTCTCGTCGTCAAGCAGCCGATCTTCGAAAGGTCGGCTCTCGTCGGCTGCGGGTGAGCCCTCTTCAAACAGTGTGAGCTGCTGCTTGAGGTCCCCCTCGTCGCTACCGGCCTGCATCAGCTCGCGATATGGCAGGGTCGCGAGGCGAAGATCGACGAAACGCACTTGATCATGCCAATCGCCTCGTCGTGCGGGTGGGAGATCTGGATAGATGTTGCCGGCAAGAGGCGGTGGCGGAAGGAGCCGCCTCAAAAAATTTGCGTCCTCGTAATGCCGAAGCTTGCGCGCTCGGACCGGCGCAAGGCCCGACACCAGGACGATCGCCTGATCATGCGGCAACTGCATCACTTCGCCGGGCGTGAGTAGCGGCCGCGCCGTCTCCTGGCGGCTGACCATGACGTGGCCAAGCCATGGCGCCAGCCGATGACCGGCATAGTTGCGCTGGGCGCGCAACTCGGTCGCAGTACCTAGCGCATCCGAGATACGCTTTGCCGTGCGCTCATCGTTCGCAGCAAAGGCGATGCGAACGTGGCAATTGTCCAGGATCGCGTTATTCTCGCCGTAGGCCTTCGCGATCTGATTCAGCGACTGCGCGATCAAGTAGGCGCGGATTCCATAGCCCGCCATGAACGCAAGCGCGCTTTCGAAGAAATCAAGCCGGCCAAGCGCAGGAAATTCATCCAGCATCATCAAGAGCTGGCGGCTCTTGGAGGCGCCGGCAGTCGCGTTCAGCGTTTCCGTCAGGCGGCGGCCGATCTGGTTGAGGATCAACCGGATCAGAGGTTTGGTGCGGCTGATGTCTGACGGCGGCACGACGAGATAGAGCGTGACAGGCTTGGCCGCAGCTACCAGATCGGCAATCCGCCAATCGCAGGCTTCCGTGTTTCGGCTGACGATGGGATCGCGGTACAGCCCAAGGAAGCTGACGGCCGTCGACAGCACGCCTGAACGCTCGTTCTCGGACTTGTTGAGGAGCTCCCGTGCGGTCGCGGCAACGACGGGATGCACCTTTGGCTCTGTCTCGGTCCCGAGATGATTGGTGGCCATCATGATCCGCAGCGTCTTCTCAAAGGACTGAGCGGGATCGGCCAGGATCTCCGTGACCCGGGTCAACGTCTTCTGTTCTTCGGCATAGAGGACGTGGAGGATCACCCCGACAAGCAGGGAATGGCTGGTCTTCTCCCAATGGGTTCGGCGTTCGAGCGCCCCTTCTGGATCGACCAGGATGTCGGCGATGTTCTGAACGTCGCGCACCTCGGCCGCGCCCTTGCGGACCTCGAGCAACGGATTGTAACGCGCGCTTCGTGGATCGGTCGGATTGAAGAGCAGGCAATGCGAGAAGGTGGACCGCCAACCGGCGGTCAATTGCCAGTTCTCGCCCTTGATGTCGTGCACCACCGCAGACGAAGTCCAGGACAACAAGGTCGGCAGCACGAGCCCGACGCCCTTGCCCGAACGCGTCGGCGCAAAGCACATGACGTGCTCAGGTCCGTCATGACGCAGGTAGTTGTTCTCGAGCCGCCCCAGAAACACACCCTTGGCGGCGAAAAGACCGGCGGATTTGATCTCCTTGAGGGAGGCCCAGCGCGCCGAGCCGTAAGTCGTCACGAGCTGACTTTGCCGCGCGCGCCAGACCGAGTTGAGAATCGCAAACAGCGCGCCCGCAACCCCGCCCGCCGCAGCAATGGCGCCGCCCTTCTCAAAAATCTCCGGCGCATATGCCTCGTAGGCAAACCACCATTCGAACAAGCGCCAGGGCAGATAGATCGGATAGCCTGAAAGCGAGAACCACGGTTCGCCAAGCCGCACCTGAAATCCGAGAGCTGCTGCCGTCCACTGCGTCGCACCCCACGTTGACGCGACGACGATGCTGAACACGACGACGATCTGACCGACATAGATTTTTGCTGGAAACATTCGGCTTGCCCCATTCACCCCCGTCCCAAGTGAATGGCGCGATGAAAAGAGCGAACGGACGTCGTGTTCAATCGAAATAAAAAACCGTGCCGTCAGCGAGCGCGATATTGATCAAGCGTTGTACAAGCGAGGAGCTTTCGATCATGATCGAGGCAGCATCAGCAAGTGCCTCAACAGCCCGTGAGCCATTGGTTCAAACAGGATTTCGCTGATGGTTCGCTTCTCGAATGCTCGCAGGTGGCTCGCATTAACATCGAAACGAGGTTGCGAGTCGCTTCGGCGAACGATCGCCGACGTATCTGGTCTACGTCGTGCTTGGCGGGGATGCCCACGAAGTGGGAGGTATTATAACACCTCTGGCCGGATTGCCAAAGTTGACAAAGTTGCTTCGCGCTCCCATATTTGCCTTGGAGTTCCGTTCATGCCCAAGACACAGTCGAAACCTTCCACCGCCGGAACCAAAAGTCCGTCCGCTCACGGCGACGGCGTGATGATGGTGCTCAAGCACAAGCCGGCCGCTCTGAAGAACCTCGCTCTTCCCGCGGACGCTCAAGTCGCGATCGTCTCCAAAAGCGCAACGGCTCTGCAGAAAATCCGTGAGCGCAACAAGCAGCTGGCTGGTCAGGCGTTCCGGTTCTTCTCCGAAGCCGGGAAAAAGGCGGCTGTCGTCAACAAGGAGGCGTTCGCGCCCGACGCTCGCGCTCTCGCTGTCCTCGAGGGAGTCCGCATTGCGCAGGAGGACCTTCGGCGGTCAGGGGGCGCCTACGATCTGGACCAGGTCAGGACGCTCCTGCGGGGCATTTCTCGGCAGGCCATCGACAAGCGCGTGCAAGAGGGCAGCCTCCTTGCTGTTCCCGGTCCCAGCAATCACAAAAGCTTTCCGACCCTTCAGTTCAATTCGGACGGCACTGTCGTCGAGGGCCTCAAGTCAGTTCGTGAGGCTCTGCCGACCAAAAATCCCTGGACCGTCCTGAATTTTCTGGCCCAGCCTGATGATCGGCTGAATGGCCGTAAACCGATCGATCTGCTCAAGGAAGGCAAAATCGACCTCGTGGTTGAGGCCGCCCGGCGAATGGCCCAGCAAGGCGCGTGAGTGCACCGCTGCCGCCGGACGATCTGGCTCGCCGTCGTCCCCGCCTGGTCCGACTGCGGCGGGGCACCGTCCTTCATCGGTTTTACACGGCCGAATACGATCCGATCTTTTTCGACACGTCGCGCCTGGGCCGGCTGAACGCCCCTGACGGGAGTTACGGCGTTCTCTATGCCGCTCGGGAAGCATATGGCGCATTCGCAGAGACGTTCCTCCGCGTGCCGGGACGAACCCTGATTGATGCCGGCCTGCTCCGGCGCAAAGCATACGTTCGGCTCGAAATTGCAGCAGACCTTGAACTGATCAGGCTCGCAGGCCCCTCGCTTGCGATCCTCGGTGCGACCGCCGAGGTTGTACATGGCGGCCTGCCTTACGACGCGCCGCAGGCCTGGTCGAAGACACTATTCGACCATCCGCTTCGTCCCGATGGCATCGCCTACTACGCCCGCCATGACGACGAGGGCCTTTGCTACGCGATCTTTGACCGCGCGCGCAGCTCGGTCCGAGAGATCGACCGGGAAACCAACCTGGACCAGGACTGGTTCTGGCAGCTCGCGCGGCGATACAAGGTCGGACTGGCGCCCGGCTGACTCTCGTCGAAGCCGGCCGATCCGCGAGGCTTCGGCCGCGATGGGCATGCCCGCGAGCTGACGAAACAAATTGACCAACGCGTTGGGGCGGAATCCTTCACGCTTCCGCCGAACCGCCGAAGCTGACTGCGAGGGCAGCGTATAAATGATTACCGAATCTTAGGGCATGTTCCTCAGACGGCTTCTCGCGAATTGTCTACCTGCAAGCGGGAACGAGCCGAGAGAGCCGGCGAGCGCAGGGCGAAGACAGTACGGCTCTTCGACTAGCGCCCGATGCCCCGTTTCATTCCGATTGACCAGGAAATCCCCTCCCCACCAACGCTGCCCGTGACGAGTTGTCCGCGGGCGCGCTCCAAAACCGGCCGCCATGGCACGAGCGCAAAATCATGCGCGCGCTCGATCACAGCGAACCGACCGCTGTTCAGCGTCAGCATGCGCCGGTACACGCCAGTGACCTTGTCGCCGGCATTGACCTCGACATGCTCAAGTCCCGTTCGGGCGGAAATATCCGCTGCAGTCCGGACAAGCTCACGGGTCTCCAGCGTCCGTAGCAAATCCCGCGCATAGCGCACCTGGCCATCGTGCTCGCGGGCCAGCCCCTGCTCCATCAGCCATTGGCGCCTCGCCCGCAGCGCCGTCTCGACTTCCGCCCCCATTCCGGTCGATCCGAGAGCCTCGGGCGCTCTGGACAGGAGCTGGCGATCCAGCCAGGTCGCCCCCACGCTTTGCGGCAGGTCCTGAAGACCTTGCCACGACAGCACTGCAATGCGAACCGGATTGCGTGAACGGTGGAGCGCCTCATATCGGAGCGCGCGGTCAAGATAATCCTCGCCAACGTTCCAGCTGCCGTCAGCGAGCCTGTCAACCATCCCTTCGCGCCGCAGCGCTTCCAGCCGGCGCACATGGGATGCGACATACTCGCCTGAGGCTTGCGGGTCGAACCGAGAGTGCAGCCTATCGCTGTAGATGCCATGCTGGGCAGCGGCGATATTCGCGATGGTGCGGTCGATCTCCCGCGGCTCGGCCGGACGAGACCTGAGTTCGACGATGGTATTGCGGACGGGCGGCTCGTCATTGGCGGCAAGAGTACCAATCTCGGCGTAATGCGTTCGTCCGTCGATCCCATCGAGCACCACATAGCGGCGCTCCCTCAATTCATCCGAAAATCCTTCGCCTACGATCCTTCCGATCAGGCGCCGGCTGCCCTGCTCCGGATCGAAGATCGCGTAACTGCTTCCTGCCCGCGAAAGTCCTGCTGCGCCAAGCTCCCGATGCATGGTCTTGATAATGTCGCCGCGTTCACCCATGCGCCTGAGCTTTGGTTCGAGCTCAGCGTCGATCCGCCATCGGCCAGCGCTTTCCTCTTCCGCCAGGCCCATCCGCTCGAGGGTTCGCAGCCGCCCCATCCGTGCCGTCGGCCAGGTCGGTTCGCTTGCGGGTCTTGCGCCAAGACTGAGGCTCCCATCGACCGCCTCGCGCAGGATGGCGCGATCGAGGCGCGTGAATCGCTCGGCGGTGATCTCCTGCCCAAGCTTGCGGGCGGCTTCGATGTCCGTCTCCGGTCCGAGCTCGCGGGTGATGAAATCCGACGCCCGCGCTCGCAAGCCGTGAGCAATATAGTCACGGGCGATGACGAGGTCATCTCCTGCATCATCCTTGCCGCGCAGCACGATGTGACTGTGGGGATGGCCGGTGTTGAAATGATCCACCGCGACCCAGTCGAGCCTGGTTCCGAGGTCCTGCTCCATCTGCCGCATCAGGTCGCGGATGAAGGGCTTCAGATCCGCTAGCTCCGCGCTATCCTCCGGCGCCACGATGAAGCGAAACTGGTGGCGATCCCCACAGCTCCGCTCCGTGAACGCCTTGCCATCGGCGCGGTCGCTTCCCGCATCGTAGAGCTCGCCCGGCTCGCCGGCGCGCGTGACGCCGTCGCGCTGCACATAGCGTAAGTGCGCGCGGACGGCGCTCGTCACGCCCGCCTTGATGCGCACGATGCGCGCCTTGATCACGACGCGACGCTGGCCTGCATGCCGCCCCCGCCCGGCGAGGACCGTACCTTGCGCGCCGCCGCGACCGATGCGGGCACCCGTGAACGACGAAGCTCGCCGCGAGCTGGGAACTGCCTTCTCTGCCTCCTGGCGGACACGCCGCAGATAGCTCGTCGCTCGCGTTGCCTTGCGGTTACCGATCCGCCCGAGCTTCACTTCGAATTCGTCGTCGATCTCTTTCATGGCTGGCGCTCGCGATCCAAGGAGAGCTGCCGATATGTGGCGCATTGGTGGCCGTGCCAAGACGCAGACGCGGCACGCCAACGAGGTCACCACCTTGCAACTGCCTTGGCGACAGAGCCTGCCTCGCGAGCGACAAATCTTGGATGTGCAGGCAACGGCTTATGCGCAATCGAGCGCCAGTGCTTTTATCTTGCCCTCCCGCTTAGCTGCTTAGCTGCCCACTGATTGCTTCACGCTGGATAACGGATCGATTTGTAGAGCATCGCTGCGCGGCGATACGGCGTTCCGCAACAGGCGACGGCACCTTCGTCCAAGTTGAGAGCGTGCAAGCTTGAGCGCAAAATCCATTCCCGGAAATCGCCGCGTCGGCCTCGCGAAGCCGTCCGTGTCCTCTAGATCTCCGGAAACAGGCGTGGAAACAGCACGTCGAGCGTAGCAATCGGAAAGTGCAGCGACACCGGCCCCTTGGGCGTTTCGGACGCAAGAAGACCGGTCGCGACGACATCGTTGAAGACGCGCCGTGCCGTCCGTTCGGGCAGGCTGGTGATGCGCGGGACTTCGCCGCGCTCGAACTGTCCGCGTATGAGCGCTTCCTCCAGAAGACGGGCGGCTTCAGGCTTGAGCTTCTCGCTGCGGTCGACGAAACTCCGCAATCGCTGAGCCAACGTGTCGATCTCGAACAAGCCTGACATGAACGTCACCTGATCGAGGCACACGCGCAGGAACCAGAGAATGAATTCGCTCAAAGCGCGTTGCGAGAGGTTGCCACGGCCATCGAGATCGCCCTGCCGGGGCGTGTCGGCGTGGTCCATCATCCGCCTGTAATCGCCTGGGCCGGTAAGACCACGCGCCAGTCCGCGCGAGATCGACCACAGTCCACGGGCTCCGATGCCGGCCTGATACGCCATGGCGTGGCTCATCAGGCGGCTGACACGACCATTGCCGTCCGCGAACGGATGAATGTAGTTGAAGCGATGATGCGCCGCTGGAATGGCGATGATCCGCGCCGCCTTGCCCAGGCGTTCGAAGCGATAACGCTCCGCGAAATATTCCATAAAGGCCGCGACACGCTCGCTGGAAGGTGGCTGATGCCGGCCGACCGCAACGTCGTGCTCGTTTCGCGACCGCCAGGTGCCGGGCTCCATCGTGAACTTTGTGCCATTGCCGCAGATCCGAAGCATTTCGGGGGAAGCGTCGCGATAGAATTCGCGATGGAGCCAGAGAATGAAATCGATCGAGGCCGGTTCAGGCAGGCGATTGTCGAGCGCCATGGAATCGATTTCGGACTGCACATGGACGTGGGCGGCCGCCTCGATCTGCAGATTGCGCCGCCCTTCGTCGTTGTCGAAATGACCGCCGATCGCGCGTTCGATATCCCGTGGCCGGGTGTTATGACCTTCGATCAGGTTGCTGTAGTAGGTGTTCATGATCCGCACGAGATCCGCCAGATGGGCCGCGGTCTGCGGATGGAGCGCGTAACCGAGCTTGGCGGTTGCCGCCGAAAGGCTCCGCCACCACGTCCGAGATGGCTTCGGAAATCTCCTCCAGCCTAGCGGGCTCGATGCGTTCGACGGTTTCGGGACGTGGGTTCATGTCGGCCGATTTTATGCCATGCTAAGGCATTAAAAATGAATAATTTTCTTGTTAATGGCGGCCGCTTTGGCCGGTCCTGTGGCCGATTTTGGCGAGAAGCTTGGAAGTCAATTTTGGCCGATCCATAACTTCATATAAGTAATTTAAACAACTGCAGAAAATCTTACCTGATGGCCATTTTGGCCGCTTACTTGGCCGATCCCCGCGAAATCCCGCCGGCTGCCCGCCCGGGGCACCCGGCTCCTGCGGCACATGATGCCGCGCTCCGCGGTGACTGTTAGAGCATGATCCAAAAACGTGGAAACCGGTTTTCACTCGCGACAAAGGCAAAGCGTTTGCGTGGGAAGATCATGCACAAACAAAGAGGGATGACGATGCGAAGAAAAGTCACCCGGCTTTAGCCAGGTGGATTCCAGGTCCAGATCGGCCGCGCCACGCCGACAATATCGCACCTCAACACCGGCCCGAAATATCGCGAGTCGAACGAATGCGGGTGTGGCTGCAGCAGAAAGAACTCGCCCTCGACGAGCCTCAAGCACCCCTCCCAGGCCGGCAGCGGCCGCCCGTCGCGGTCCTTGTCGAGCACCTCGGCGATGACCTTTCCGTTGATGGCAATGGTGCCAATCGGGTCCTTGGCGCGGCAGACTTCGTCACCGCCGATAGCGGCGACCTGTTTCAGCAGCGGCACCGGCACGGGCAAGATTTTGTGCGCGATGATGAACAATTCGATCGCCGGCGGCGGCTTGAATACTGCGAGCTCACCGCGCTTCGGCAATCGTGGCTCCAGATAATAGAAGCCCAAGGGCGCGCTGCCCGAGGCGTTGTAGATCAGAAGCGGTACCGCGGGTGCGGACGACACCAGCATGGCAATGATGCCGGCGCACGTGGTCGAGAGAATACCGACCTGGCGCGGCAATTGGGTGCGATCAATCGGCATTGGAGGTCGACCTCCGCTTGTTGGCCTGCGACCATTCAACGAGATCTTCGATGTGGTAGCGGACGTAGCGTCCGTGCTTGCGGTAGGCGGGCCCTCGCCCCTGCACCCGCATCTTCTCCAGCGTGTTCTTGGTGAGCCTCAGCCAGGCGGCGGCCTCGACGGTATTGAGGAACGGCTTGTCCGGCACCTTTTCTTCATTCTTGGTCATTTCGACGCTCCCTATTCCATACCTCCCTGGGATTGAGGTAGGAGAGGAAGCGTCGTCTGATTGTGAGCGGTTTTGGGAGTGGTGAAGATGAGAGGCGCCCGTTTCGCCATCCCGCGCGAGCCAAGCTCGTCAAGCGGGCGACGATCGGCGTGCGCAAGACCGGCATCCGACAACGGCCAGCCAAGTTCTAAAGTAGCTTCAGTTCTGATTGAATCAGAACCGAAGCCCTCGATTCCTGTTTTGATGCGTGTTCTTCACGCGAGCCGGTACCGACTTCGCTTGAAACGTTCTAATACAGCAGATCGCGATAGCCGCCCTTCATCAACTCGGTTCCCTTGGCGACAAGCCGGCGCGTGCGATCCTTGAGAAACTGACTGGGACCGAGCCATTCCTCGGCAACTTTTTTCTCTCCGAAGATCGTGATCGCGATCTGCCGGTAGGTCTTGCCGTTGAGGCTTTCATCGAGCGCGATCAGCGCGTGATGGAGGCGTTCATCGCCGCTTCCCGCCTGCCTTGGAACCGTTCTCACGTCAGCTTCAGTGAAGCGCTGCAATCGCTTCAAGAGCTCGGTCTGCGCCGCAAGGTCAGCAAGGTCGTGCAGTTCGAAGACCGGCGCAAAGGAGGCGGTCAGGACGGAGAGGCCGTGGATTTCGACGGCGACATAGGCACCGTTTCCCTTGATCAGCACGAGTGGAATGCCGTCCACGTTAATGACGGCCCTGCGTTCGACCTTGAAGCCGGCCAGTGAGAACCGGGCGGCGTCTGCATCTGACCTCGGCTTCCGTGCATCCAGGCGGACGATCCGTTTCAGCGCATGGGCGTGCCAGAACACCGGCACCTTGGGTGCATCCAGCCCCGGGTCGGCAAAGGCGGAGAGACCCCATTTTTCGGCGCGGGGAAAGCGTCGCGGCAGCCGCAAGACCTGCGTGCCGTCCTTCAAGGTAATGCAGGGCAGATGTCGCGGAACGGCGCTGCGCCATTCGCCGATGTAGTCGGGATTGCGGCGCAAGAACTCCCAGGCCCAGTCGCTGGCGTCGAAGCCTGTCGCGTCAAGAGACGCGGCGCGGGCGCCTTGGCGCGCTTGATTGCTGGCGTCGTTCAGAACCGCCCCCGGGACGTTGACGTCTTCTCGAGCCGATCGTTTCGATCAAATGGGGCGAGAGGACGGCCCCCGCGAGCAGTTGTCGCGGGGGCCGTTTGGCGTCAGTCCGCCGGGTTCCAGATCAGGGCGAACACGCTGTCGTCATCCTGGCCGGCGGCGCGGCCGAGATTGGCGTAAAGCTTGCGCGGACCGAACTCGGGCGCGGCGAGCGACAGGCTCACATAGTCCCTGCCGCTGTTCTCGCCCCGGCGGATCCAGCCCGCGCCGATCTCGACGCCCTGGGTCACGACGCGGAAGTCGGGATGGGTATCGGCGGTCTTGTCCCGGTTCGGGATGATGTCGATGTCGGCGCGGATGGAGACGGTCCGGAGCTGGCCCTTGTAGCTGCCGTTGTCGTTCTTGGTGACGTATCCGATGGCGGTCATGGTCTTGTCCTCATCTGTTGTTCGCGAGGAGCCGATCCCCTCGCGATGGCGAGACCGTGATGGCGGGCGCAACGCCTTCGAACCCGCATCCACGCGGGGCAGAGCGAATGCGGAGCACCCGACCCGGCAGCTTTTTTGAGAGCGAAGCGGCCGCGAGGAGCCGGAACTGTTCCGGCGGGGAAAAAAGCCGACGGCGAGGGTTTTGAAGAGGCGGGGCGCTTGCCATAGGTCTGTTTGCCACGCGCAGGGAGATCGGACCCGCAGTCAACGGATAAGGACAAGGCCCTGCCCGATCGGGCCGTCGCAGCGCGACATGCGGCGAGCAAGACCAGCACAGGACCGTCTCCATCCGCGCCGACATCGACCTCATCCCGAACCGGACGACAGCGAAAAGCCCTGCCCTGTTTTGCGGAAGAACCCCGCGCGACGTCTGCGCAAGGCCGGTTCGCAGCCGTGAGAACAGCGGCAAGGACGATGTGAGCCTGTCGCCTGCGGCGCCCATGTCGGCCTCCGCACGCGCCCTGCCAATCTGGGGCGCGCTGCATCCGGGTGACGACAGCGTTCGTCCTGATCTGAAATCCTGCGGACTGCCGCCATCAGCCCTGGTGACGACCGCTCGGCGGGGCCATTCCGTCGCCCTGACGCATGATCTTTTCATGCGGGACGACTCCACGCCATTCACGCGGCGCGATGAGGGCCTCCCGATATCAAGCCGGCAAATTCGATGCTATGCTTTCTTCATGCAGGCCGATTCACGGGGCCCGCGCCTTGATGATTTTCTTTGAACGATTGATGGAAGGCCCCATGGCCAAGAAAGCGAAAAAGGCGAAGAAGACCACCGCGAAAAAGCCAAGAAGAAAAAGAAGTAGTTCGTTCGCCGACGGGCCCGACGGCCTGTTCGCGCTACGCGTCGGCGTCCGGTGGAATCCGCTGTGACCACCATCTTGATCGCCTGGTCAAACGGGTCGCGCCGACGGCGGGGACCGACCGACATTCAATATTTGCCGTGAATGTGTCGGCGGTGGAGAGCCGCCGGCTAGACATGATCCGATGAGATGGAATCGGACCATGATCTCATCTCTTTGTTTAAGCATGATCTTCCCACGCAAACGCTTTGCGTTTGTCGCAGGGAAAACCGGTTTCCACTTTTCCGGATCATGCTCCAAAGCGGGGCTGCCCTGTTGATAGGCGCAACCGCGGACTGATATTGTCTGATCTGGTCAGTCGCATTCGGATCGATCTTCAGCCGCCATGCCGTTCTATCGTCCCGAGGAAAACGACCTCGCCTCCGCTGGTGGCGCCGGTTTCTCTCCCGAGGACGTGCCACGCGCCGTCGTCGCCGTCGGCGTCGACATGGTCACCAAGGGCATGGAGATGGCCATTCACGAGCATCGGAAGGCCCAGCTTGTCCTGACCTTGCGGGGCGTCGTCAGGTGCGAAGCCGACCAAAGCGTCTGGATCGTGCCGCCGCGCTGCGCGGTATGGATTCCTGGCAATCTTCCCCACAGCGTGACCCTCGCCGGAAATGTCGAGGTATATCTTCTGTTCGTCGAACCGGATGCGGCCTCGGCGCTGCCCAGGCAATGCTGCACGCTGTCGATCTCGCCATTGCTGGAGCGTTTGCTGCTGCACGTCACCGAGATGCCGGTCCTGTACGACGTCGACGGCGCCGACGGCCGGATCGCCACGGTGCTGCTCGACCAACTGTCTGTAGCGCCCGTCGAGAAGCTGAACTTCCCGATGCCGGTCGACGCCAAGCTGCGCAAGATCGCCGCCGCGATGATGGCCGATCCCTCCGACCGCGCAACGTTAGACGAGTGGGGCCGGCGCATGGCCGTTGCCCCGCGGACCCTGACCCGCGCCCTGAAACGGGAGACCGGCATGAGCTTCGGCCGCTGGCGCCAGCAGCTCCATATCCTCATTGCCCTGCAGCGTTTAGACCAAGGGGCGTCGGTCCAGACCGTGGCGCTCGATCTCGGCTATGAGGGCGCGAGCGCCTTCGTCACCATGTTCCGCAAGGCCCTGGGCAAGCCGCCCGCCCGATGTCTGTCGGAACGCCGCATCGCCGCGTGATCTCCGTCGTATCGCGCGAAGCCCCACGCGCGCACTGACCGGAAATCGCAATATATTGTCCCGTTTGCGGAATGCGGTCAGGCGGGCGATCTCCTATCCTGCCTCTGAGCACTGACACCTCTGGCGCGCCGGGGGGCGCATTCTAGAGCATGATCCGGAAACGTGGAAACCGGTTGTCCCTCGCGACCAAGCAAGGCGTTTGCGTGGGAAGATCGTGTGCAAAACAAAGAGATGAGATCGTGATCGGATTCCATCCAATCGGATCATGACCGAAGGAGCCCGATACATGGATTCACTCAGCAGCGGCCCGGTGGCGGAGATTCTCCAACGCCTCCATCGGGAAGCCGAAGCGGCCGATGCACCGTTGATGCAAACTTACGCGAGCGAGATGACCAATGCCGAGCAGGCGATCACCCGGGTCATCGAGGCGGAGACCAAGGATCTAACCGGACTGTATCATGGTTTCGCCGGCAATTTCCTCAGCGTCTCCCCGGAATTCGGGCGGTTTCTCTACATGTGCGCCCGCAGCTGCAAGGCCAGGCGCATTGTCGAGTTCGGCTCGTCGATGGGGGTTTCCGCCATCTACATGGCGGCAGCGCTGCGCGACATGGGCGGCGGCCGTCTGATCGGGACCGATCTCGAACCCAGCAAGGCGGAGCGCGCGTGGGCGAACCTCGCTGCCGCCGGGCTGGACGACCTGGTCGAGTTTCGGGTCGGCGATGCGCGCGAAACCCTCAAGCCCGGCGTCGGCGGCGACATCGACATGGTGATGCTCGACGGCGCCTTCATCCTCTATCTTCCCATTCTCAAGCTGCTGGAGCCGCATCTGAAGCCCGGCGCGATCATCATCGGCGAGAACGCGTTCTCGGAAGCCTCAGGCTATATCGACTACGTGCGCGATCCGCAGAACGGTTATCTCTCGCTGCCGCTGCCTGTCGATCCCGGGCGCGGCAACGAATTCACGGTGAAGACGAAGTGATCCGCTCGGGGCTGCGACCTCGACATGTCGGTGAATGGAGCGAATTTTTGATGCAACCCGTTCGCGGGCAAATTTCTACGCCGCCGCTCGCGCCCCCGGGCCGACTCACGCGGACGCTGCTGCGATGGCTGATGCGTCCTGCGCGCGTTGCCGCAGTCGAGACGCTCTCGCCGCAGTTTCGGCTGGCCGAGCTGGAAGGCGAAGCGCTCAGGAACGTCGCCTGGACGGCTGGCCAAAAGGTCCAGGTGGCGATCGGCTCGGGCCTCAGCGCGCGGACCTACACACCGATGTCGTGGGACGCCGGCAACGGCAGGATACGCATGCTCACCTTCGCGCATGGCGACGGTCCCGGCAGCCGATGGGCAAGGGACTTGAGCGCAGGCGACACCTGCCAGTTCTTCGGTCCGCGCCGCTCGCTCGATCTATCGGGCCTTGAATCGCCGGTGGTCCTGTTCGGCGATGAAACCTCGTTCGGCCTGGCGGCGGCGCTCCGCGAGTGCCCGCAGGCCGACGGTGCAATCCATATGCTCGAGGCCTCGGACGTCGCGGAGTCGCGGCCGGTGCTGGAGGCGATCGGCCTCGGCCAAGCGACGTTGATCGAGCGCATCGCCGACGACGCCCATCTCGCCGCGGCCGAAGCCGAGATGTTGCGCCTTGCCGCACGCGGCGCGCATTTCGTTCTTGCCGGCAAGGCATCGTCGATCCAGCGCGTAAGCCGGGCCCTGAAAGCAGCCGGCGTCGCATCATCGCGGGTGAAGACCAAGGCCTATTGGGCGCAGGGCAAGACCGGGTTGGACTAGATCATGATCCGATTGGACGGAAGCGGATCATGATCTCATCTCCTTGTTTGAGCATGACCTTTTCGGAAAACCGGTTTCCACTTTCCGGATCATCCTCTAGCCATCCTGTGCCAGTGGAGCGCCGTGCGCTCCGGCTGTTGAATTTGCCTGCGTTGGTGATCCAGGCCCGACGCGGATGGAAACGGTGCTTCCGTGAGCTCTGGAGCATTTTCGGTTGTGATTGAATCAGAACCGAAGCTCTCGCTTCCTGTTTTGACGCGTTTTCTGCGCAGATAGGTCTACGCAATCTGCGTAAACGTGATTGCCATGCGAACCGGTGTCCACCTCGCTTGAAAACGCTCTAGCGCAGCCCGTGCATGATGGACGTCGTCAGCAGCACGGCGGTCGACGCCAGCGCCGACAGGCCGACGATGGCCTGAGCGAGGCAGATGCGCCTGAGCGTTGTTGCTTGCGGGTCCGGAAACCCCCTGAACGGGCTCGCCATCTCAGGCTCCATGATGCGGTGCACGCGCTTGCTTTTTGCGAGCTATAGAGCGAGTCGCCCGATCGCGATCCACTAAATTTGCAGCCTGCCAGGTTGACTCGTCCGCGACTCGGCAACGGAAAATTCGGCTCCGGATCAGGCCGCCGCGCCCGAATCGGGCAGCACAAGCTCAAGTAAACAAAGCATTAATGGCTTTGCATGCGCCGGCACTTTTCCGTGTCGTGTCCGGGATCAAATGGCTGATCGGAAACGCATGCATCGCGGCGCGGAGCTTTCGGCACAAGGGCGTTCCTCGCCATGCAGATGATCGCGGATGATCGTGTTCAGCGTGTTGGCGGGCTCGACAGATTTGCACCCGCATCGGGCGGCGCCGCATCATCTGCCTCTTTCATCACGCCACCGAACGAGGTCGACGCGCTGATGATCGTCATGGGCATCTTCCTGGTGGCCGCCGTGCTCTGGTTCGGACATTGACCGGCGCCCTGATGAGCTCGCTGAGGGCAATGTTGCGCAGTCGAGGTTCGCTCTCCCTTTGTGGTGCGGGTGGGCCCAGTTGGTTGCGTGCGGCCGTGTCGACGAGGTCCGAGGTCGAGAGGCTTTGTGATCGGCGAGATGGCCTGTGGTCGCGCCGGCGGCTCCAGCCGCAGGCCGCAGCCAGAGGCGGGGAATTCCCGGCGGGCATCAGCTCGCCGGCTTGCGTGATTTGGCTTTGGGCTTGCGCCGGTCTCGCCGATAGACCCATCACGACGCGTCATCACCTTGGGCTGCTTGCGCGGCGGAGCCGCCCGCGCCGAACGCCAGCAGGAAGTCGGCGGCTTTGGAGGCTTTGCTCGCGGCGCGGAAGACGGCGCGGCTGTCCTCGCGAAGGACGTTCAGCCAGGCGCCGAGATAGTCGGCATGCCGCACGGTCGGCTTGATCGACAGCGCAGCGCAGACGAAGGCAGCCGTCAGTTCTGCGACCAGCTCTTCATTGGCATAGAGCCTTGACCCGAACGCGCCGGACAGATCACGGTTGAGGCGGCTGGCATGGCCGGTCCAATGGCCGAGCTCATGAAACAGCGTCCGGTAATAGTTGATCTGCTCGAAGAAGGCGGGCTGCGGTGGAATCTGGACGCTGTCGTTCGCGCGATCGTAGAAGGCTTTGGCGCCGCCGATGTGGATCGTGGCGCGGGTTGCCGCGGCCAGCGCCTCGGCCTGCGGCACGATCTCGCGATCCGGCAGCGCGGGTGTGTGCGCAAAGCAGTGGTCGGGCAGGCCGTCGCATTGGTCGACGTTGAAAACCGTATAGCGGCGCAGGAACGGAACGGCGGCCTGTTCCTCGTCCGCTTCCGTGCTCTCGGAGCTTGCCTGCTCGGCCGCTCGCCGGTCCCGCTTCGGAACAAAACGGTCGGCGTAGCAAACGGTGACGCCGTGCTGGCCTTTGCGGACGCTTCCGCCGAGGGTTGTTGCCTGGCGAAAGGTGAGCCAGCGCTGGCAGGTAAAGCCGGCTTCGAACAGCCTGCCCCACAGGATCAGGATATTGATGCCGGAGTACGTCGTGCCTGTCGCGGCGTTTTGCGGCAGCGCGAACCCCTGGCTGCCGCCACCGGTGCCCCACGGCCGCGCCCATGGGAAGACGCCCGCCTCAAGCTCGGCGATGATCCGAGAGGTGATTTCTTGATAGAGGCTTTGTTTCGTCGTTGTGGCACGGCGTTGCGCTGACGTTTTGGACATGACGATCTCCGCTCGCTCCTCTTCCACGCCCGGCCCCCGGAAGGCGGGGTGGGCGGCGAAGAGCGACCGGACAGCCCCGAACAGCAGAGGCAGGCAGCACCGGAACGGCCGGAGCGGATGCGGAGGACCGCGGCCAACGCAAATGATCGTCATGAGCGGCTTTGGCGGGGCGTGGTTGCGGCCTGCCGGTTCGGGGCTATACGGGAGCGCCGCCCACCCCGCCGCCGCGGGCCAGATCAAAATGTGCCGGCCGCCGGCGGCCGGCTCCATCAGGTCTGCTTGTTCGCCGTGGCCGGCGCATCCACGACGCGCTTGACCATCCGATTGGACGGAATCGGATCGATCCGATCTGTTTGTTTGAGGTGACCTTCCGATGCAAACGCTTTGCGTTTGTCGCGACCGGTTTCCACTTCTCAAGATTGTGCTTTTGACACCCTTTTTTCACAAAGGCGCGTGCGGCCAATGAGGATCGCAGTGCGGCGGCTGCGCCAGGGATTGAAGCCGAAGGCCGAGACCGCAAGACGGGCTCGGTTCACGAGAGCCCGGCCCGCAAGCGGGAGCTTGCGGGAGGCGCCTGCTACGAAAGCAAGCCTTGAATTTTTCGGCTCACGGCCGGATCGTCCAGCGACACCGCCCATTCCAACAAGGCCTGCCGGATTGTGGTCGCGACGATTCCATGGTGGGCGAGCCGATCGAGAACCAGCGCACGGTCGGCTTCCAGGCGCGCCACCGCCAGGTCTGCGAGCAGCCGGATATCGTAACCCTGTCGTGCCCCCTCCAGCGCCGCAATGAGGACCTCTTCCTCCAGAAATCCTCCGCCCAGGAAAATGACACTGACATCGGCGCGGGCAAGACGCTCTGCAAATCGATGATCTCGCCACAAGGTCAGAGCGTCCAGATCAACATGCTCAAGTGAAGCGGTGATCTGATCCGGAAGCGCGTCCCGTTCATACGCGCCGACCGCGAACTGAGGCACGGCAAAGAACTCGTGACAGACCGGAAGCAGGAACAGACTTCCGCTGCGCAGCGCGGCAAGCGCATCCGTTCTGCCACGCGTCGGGTTCAACAGAACAATGCAGCTATGGTGAGGATCGGCCAACATCGGTTCATCCTGTTTGAGCCGTGAACTCGAGACTGACCAGGCCGGCCGTCGCCCCTGCACCGGGAAGCACAACAACGGCACCGTCAAGACCGGCGTGATGGTACATCGCCTCAACCACCCGATCGGAATCGTGCAGCAGTCCGGCCAGCGCGGTGGTTTGACCAAGTACCTGCGGCGGAGCCAATCTTTCAAGCGGCCACCCGGCGCGCCTGAGGATGCGCTCCATCCTGGTGTCAGTGACGGTTACGATTGACCGAGCGCCCCTTGCTCGCATGGTCTCCAACATCGCAGCGAACAGGGCGAAGGTCGCTCGATTGACACCCGCATGGCCGATCTGAGGCGCACGCTCGGTGTCGACGCAGAATCTCGAGCTCTCCAGGACGTGCTCGCTTCGTGGTGCGTCCTTGCAACCGAGCAAGACCGCAAAGGTATCCGACAGCATGTTCGGACCGGTGGTGGGCAGAAGCCGCACACAGCCCAAGACCGTCCCCTGCTCCGAGATAGCCAGAAGATACGTCGGATCCAGGGTGTCATATATGTCGATTTCAAAATCTCCCGACACGGAGACGGTCCAGCCAAGACGATCCTTGAAGACGCGGCGGCGCAGCCGAAACATCTCGGCAAGCAAATGGAGATGCTGTCCGGCCTGACGATGATCGAGAACAATGACGCGCATGGCGAGCTCCCTTTAAGCGAGAGCGCAGCAGAGCAGAACGCGCGCCGTCGAGCGCCTGTGCTATTTGACAGGTCACCTGCCAAGGTCAGGAAGCTTGAGCAACCGTTAGCAAGCAAGCAGAAGCGTTTCCAGACGAAGTGAATACGCTTTTTTTGAGCTGAGCCGTATCCGGAAAGGTCGGCGCCCGCGGCGCTAGGACAGAAGGCCGCGACGGAGCGCCAGTGCGACACAATGCGCAATCGATACCGCGCCGAGCTTGCGCCGGGCGTTCTCCACGTGAAACGCGATGGTGCGAGGCGTAACGCCAACCAGGACTGCGGTCTCGGCCAACGTCTTGCCGCGCGCGGCCCATGACAGACACTGCCGCTCCCGCTGGCTGAGAATGGCCTCACCGCTGCCGGCGTCGTCTGTTGCGACTGGCGGCTTGGAAACATGGGTGTGGAAGTAGAGGCCGATCAGTTGCAGGATGTCGCCTGAGCTAGCGAGCAACCGGTCGAGCTGCAAGTTAGGATCGTCGGTTGCCAAGGTGAATGCGGCGGTTCGCCCGAAACCGCTTCTGATCGGGATGGTGATGCCGGACTTGATGCCGAAGGTCGCGGCCTCGACGAAGAACCGTCGCTGCTCGTTGCTGCGCAGGCGGATTGGTCCCTGCGTGGTCCAGCCGAACAGGCTGTGTTCATGGCGGGCGCGGTGAATGACCGGATCAAGGCGCTGATAGTTCAGACGGAAGTAACGGTCGGTCCAGGATCTCGGATAAGAGGAGATCAACTTCGGCGCGTTCTCGGTCATGCTCAAATACGCAAACCATCGAAAGCCGAGGCCGTGCGCCGACCGTGCTGCCAACCGTTCGAATTCGCGATCATCCCTCGCCGTTTGCAGGGCGTCGATAAACTCTTGAAACAGGTGTTCGGGCCGGCTCATGTTTGAATCCACCGTCTAGAACGGTGTTCCTTGCTTTCACGCCCTCCTTTCGCCAGGGCGGGGTTCGAGCGAAAATCAGGACAGTAGCTTTGTCGATCCTCTGGCGCCTTGAAGCGCGCTAATTGACGTTGAAGTTCACCGGCACGGTGATCGTCCGGCTGACGCCCGGCGGTGGCGCCGGAACGGGCGAGGCCCGGTGCACCAGCGCCACCACCTCCTGATCGAGTTCTGCGAATCCGGACGATCGCACCAGGCTTGCCGACAGCACCTTGCCGGCGCCGTCGATCGTGAAGCGCACATAGGCGATCCCGCGCGCGCCGCGCTCTCTTGCGTCCGACGGATAGCGCTTGCGGCGCTCAAGATGAGCCGTCAGCAGCGACTGCCAATTGGCGGGCGACATTGACGACAGTCCCGAGGCGGTCTGCGCGGCGGCAATGCGGTCCGATTGCCGAGCCTCCACGTGCGCCTGCCAGGCGACCTTCGATTCGGCAGCGGCTTGCTGCTTGCGAAGAGGCGGCTTGTTCTCCTTCGGTTTTTGCTTCTTGGTTTCCTGCTTCGGCTTCGGCTTCGGCTTCGGCTGCTCCGTCGGAAGCTGGACCTCCGCTTTATCCAGCACGACGGTCTTCTCCTTGATCTCCTGGTGTTCGGCCGGCCGGACCGGCCTGGTGGCCGGTTCGGCCGTCTGCTCAGGCGGCCGTTCTTCGCCTCTCTGCTCCTTCCGCCGCACGCTTTCTTCTGCCAATTTCTGGTCCGGCGTGATCTCGTTCCGCGCAGCCTGGATTGCTTCCGGCGCGGCCGCGAGCTCGATCATGATCGCGGCCGGCGGTGAATTGTCTGCAGCCACGACCACCTTCCCGCGCAGCAGCCAGGCCACGGCTCCGGCATGGACGCCGACCGTAACGAGGCCCGCAGCCAGCCACAGCAGGGCTTCGCTCACCTTGGCCCGGCGCGTGATCGAGCCATTGAAGTCGTTCATGGCGCAGCCACCGCAGGTGATGGGCGGGCCTCATCGGGTTCGCTCTTGCTTGCTGACGCCGCTTCGAGGCCGACCAGCGCGACCTTCAGATAGCTCGCCTCGCGCAGCAGGTTCATCACCTCCATGAGATGTTGATAGTCGACGGTCCTGCCAGCGCGCAGGAAGACGCGCGCATCCTTGTTGCCTCCAGTGAACGATTCGATCGCCGCTTGCAGTCTCTCCCGTGGCACCGGGTCGTTGCCGAGATTGAGCGTGAGGTCCTGCTTCAACGTCAGGTAAACCGGCTTGTCGGGAGGCGGCGCCGGCGACGCGGTCGAGGCCGGCAGATCGACATGAACATCGACGGTCGCGAGCGGCGCCGCGACCATGAAGATGATCAAGAGCACCAGCATCACGTCGATGAACGGCGTGACGTTGATCTCATGGTTGTCCTCGAGATCGTCCTTGAAGCGATCGCGGATGCCGCCGGCCATAACGCCTACTCCGCGGCCACGGCGGAGGTCGAAGGCTGGCGGGGGCCGGGCATCTTGCGCAAGTCCAGATCGAGGCTGACGAGCCGTTCGACCTCGGCGGCCGCATCGGCGAGACCCTGCCGATAGCCGGTGACCGCGCGCGCGAACACATTATAGATGACCACCGCCGGAACAGCGGCGACGAGACCGACCGCGGTCGTGAGCAGCGCCTCGGCGATGCCGGGCGCCACCACCGCGAGATTGGTGGTCTGCGTCTGCGAGATGCCGATGAAGGCGTTCATGATCCCCCATACTGTGCCGAACAGGCCGACGAAGGGCGCGGTTGCACCAATGGTGGCGACCAACCCGGTGCCGCGGGTCAGCCGGCGGCCAGCCTGGGCCTGGATGCGGGCGAGACGCGACGCGACGCGCTCCTTCACGCCGGCGTCCCCTGCGTGAAGGAGGATCCGGGACGACCGACGCAGTTCCTCGCCGGCGGACCGCACCATGAACACGGTGGGCCCACCCCGGTTTGCAAGAACGCGATCAGCGTCTGCAAGGCTCTCCGATGACGCAATGACCTGAGTTGTCCGCGTCGCTCTAGCGCGGGCACAGACAACCTCGACAGTCTTGGCGAGAGCCACAGTCCAGGTCGCGAGCGAGGCGAAGGCAAGGCCGATCATCACCGCCTTCACCACCCAGTCGGCCGCCATGAACATGCCCCAGGGCGACAAATCATGCGGCAGGCCGGCCCGGCGCTCCGAATCCGGGCCACGTGATGCCACGGAACGGTCGCTTGGCGTGGTCTCGGCGGGAGACGGCTTGACCGTCTTCATCGACTCTGCCGACGGCGCAGCAATGCTGGTGTCGGGCGGCGCGGCCGGCTGTTGGGCCATCCCGCAGGACATTGCCATGGTCAACACGACGAGCAGCAGCAACGGCGTGATCGTCCATTCTCGCCTCGGCAATAGTATCATGCCACGTCCTTCCAATCGTCCATCAATCGATGCCCGTAACGCGGGTCGTTGGCCCATTCGCATCCTCGCCGCGATCGCGCTTTGGTTGTGCGCCATCGACCCGCTCACGAGGCGATGCGCGCCACCGGTCGGCTCCGCACTGAAACGATCCGTCCCCGTTGGCTGGCAATCCGCCCATTCTCGTCAGGACGAAAGCTCCGGAGGATGCGTCTGTCGAACAGCGCAACGATGGCCCGCATGGTCCGACGACATTGTCCTTCGGATAGAAATGCGAAGACCGTGCAAGTGTTCACGAACATCAAGAACAAGGCGCTGAACACCAGTTCAGAAAGTGTTGTCGTCATGACTCACCCCAGCGCTTCGTTGCGGCTTTTAGGCGTTTGGCGCGGCGCGTTGCAGGAGGCTTTTCGATTTCGATCGTGGCCATCCTTGCTATTCTTCCCTGAAGGCACGGTTGATCTGATCCGAAAGCGGTTTCACAAGATAGGAAAGCGCGGTGCGTTCGCCGGTCTGGATGAAGGCCTCGGCGGGCATTCCCGGAACGAGCTTCCGTTCGCCAATACGAGCGAACTGTTCCGGCGGAACGGCGATCCTGATGACATAGAAGGATGTGCCCGTACGTTGGTCCTGCGTGAGGTCCGCAGCGACACGGCTCACTGTCCCGTCGAGCTCCGGCGTCGTGCGCAGGTTGAAGGCGGTCAGGCGCAGGATTGCATCCTGCCCGAGATGGACGTCGTGGATGTCCTTTGGCGAGATATGCACCTCCAGCGTCAGGCGGTCTTCGTCGGGAACGATCTCCATCACTGTTTCACGTGGAGCGATGACCCCGCCGACAGTGTGAACCGACAGGTTGTGCACCCAGCCATCCTGGGGCGAGATCATGTCGATGCGCCGCAACTGATCCTCAGCGGCAATCCTGCGTTCGGAAAATTCACCAATCTGCGCCTGCGTATCGCGCAGGTCGCCGGTGACCTCGGTCTTCAAGTCTTGATCGACCTGCAAACTCTGCAATCTTGCTTCGGCGATACTGCCCGCCGCCTGCGCCTGCCCCGCGACGACCTGGCCGCGATAAGCGTCGAGTGTCGCCTTGTCACGTTCCAGTTCATTAAGCCGCTGGACGGACGTGACGCCTTTTGCCAGCAGGTCGCGCAGATCCACCAACTCCCGCTCGCGAACTCGTATTCCATGCTCAAATGCTTCCTGCTGGTCTTTCAGACCGGAAATTTGGTGCTCGTATTCCTTGATACGCTCCCCAAGCTGGGCCTTCTTGCTAATCCGCGTGTCGTGCCGTGACCGAAACAGATTCTGTTCGCTCTGCATCGCGCGCGCCACTTCGCGGTCGTTCGCATGCTCCGTGAGAAGGGGCGGAAACGTGATCGTGTCCTTGTCGTCGCGCTCGGCCTCAAGCCGAGCCTCGCGGGCGGCCAGTTCGTTGAGGCGCTTGCTGACGATGGCCAGGTTTGCACGAACCTGGGTGGCGTCGAGGCGGATCAGCACATCGCCTGCTTTGACCAGCTGACTCTCGCGAACCAACAATTCGCCGACCACACCACCGGTCGGATGTTGGACCATTTTCACATAGGAGTCGACGACGAAGGTGCCGTCGGCGACTACGGCGCCAGCCAATTCTGTAGCCGCCGACCATCCGCCGATGCAAGCGGTGAATGCAAGCACAGCGAAAACGCCGAAAATGAGGTGGTGCCGGATGGAGCGGACCACGGCGACAGCATCAGCGTTAGACATCGCCTTCCTCTGTTGGGACCGGAGACGTGTCGTCGGGCGCCGCTACGACTCGAAGCGGTCCGAGCGAATGTGTCCCCCTCTGATCAGCGGGTGAGCTTTTCAACCCAGGCTGGACAGAAGTCGGCCTCATCATCCGCGGCAGGATCTCATCGCGCGGGCCGAAAGCTCTTGCGCGACCGTTTTCCATCATCAGAACAAGATCGACAATGCCGAGCACACTCGGCCGGTGTGCGACGACGATTGCTATTCCTTTGCGCGCACGCACGGCGGCGATCGCCTGAATGACAGTGCCCTCTCCTTCGGTGTCGAGATTGGAATTTGGCTCATCGAGAACGACGAGGAACGGATCGCCATAAAGCGCCCGTGCGAGACCAATGCGTTGACGCTGTCCCGCAGAAAGGGCCGATCCCCCCTCGCCGATTGGCGTGTCATATCCGTTGTCGAAACGAAGAATGAGGTCATGGACGCCAGCCGCCTTCGCCGCCTTCACGACATGGTCGGGATCCGCAGAGGGATCGAGACGCGCGATGTTCTCGGCGATTGTCCCGTCGAACAGCTCGACATCCTGCGGCAGGTAGCCGATGTGGCGGCCAAGACTTTCGTTGTCCCATTGCTCGAGCGAGGCGCCGTCAAGGCGCACCGTGCCATGGGCGGGATGCCAGACCCCGACGAGAACGCGGGTCAGGGTCGATTTGCCACTGCCGCTGGGACCGATGATACCGAGCGCACTGCCGGCGTGAATACCGAAATTGACCTCGACGACCGTTGGTTTTCTATGGCCCGGCGCCACGATGCCGACCCTCTCAGCGGTGAGATTCGCCTTCGGCTTCGGCAGCGGGGTCATGTTTGCTTGAGGTGCGACGAACGACAAGAGATCCCGCAGGCGCGCCCAACTTTGCCGAGCGATCAAAAGGGACCGCCACGTGGCGACCGCGAGATCGACAGGCGCGAGGGCGCGCCCCAAGATGACGGAACTGGCGACCATGACGCCGCCCGTGGCACTTTGTTGAGTGACGAGATACCCACCGACGCCAAGGACCGCCGATTGCAACATGATCCGAAACACGCGCGCGGTGCCGCCGAGCGCGTTGCCAACGTCTCCCGCCCTTCTGTTCGCGGCCAGATACTTCCTGTTGACCGCGATCCATCGGTCTGCACTTCGTTCACCGAGCCCTAATGCACGGATTACCTCCGCATTGCGGCGCGACCCGTCCAGGATCGCGTTGCGTTCCATGCCGTATTTGATCGTCTCCCGGACCGGAGCCGACGACAACTTGTGGGTGAGGATGGTCAGGGCCGTCAGAATGGCGGCCCCCGCCAGCGCGGTGAGGCCGATCCATACGTGGAGGCCGAAGCAGATGGCTAGATAGAGCGGCGCCCATGGCAGATCGAAAAAGGCGGCCGGCCCCTGGCCGGACAGAAAGCTGCGAATGTTGTCGAGGTCGCGCAGGGCCTGGAGACCATCACCCGGTGCGCGTGTCTGCAAAGCAAGCCGCACAACTGCCTCATGGACACGGCGGGAAAGCTCATGATCGAAAAATTCACCGGCGCGCAGCAGCACGCGCGACCGAATGATTTCGAGAAGCAATTGAAAACCATAGGCGATCATCGCCAGCACGGAGAACCCCAGCAGGGTCGGAATGCTGCGGCTTGCCAGCACGCGGTCGTAAACCTGGAGCATGAAAAGCGGTGCGGTCAGGCCGAGGATGTTGATGACCCCGCTGACCAGCGCCAGCGCGACGGCGCCTTGTTTGAAACGGGAAACAGCCGCCGCAGCCAACGGCTGCGGCGGTGTCCGCTTCATTGTTCGTGGCGCTCGTGGTGCCATCAGACGAAGGCGAAGTCGGACGCGGACAGGCTCGAGACGCCGTCGACCGTGACCGTGCTGTGCAGGCTCGCGTTGGTCGGATCGGTGTAGGTGATGGTGTTACCTGCGACGTTCACATGGCTGTCGCTGATGAACTGGCTGTAGTCGGACCAGCCATAGTTCTTGAAATCGATGAGATCGTTGCCCTGAACGAAGTCAGTGATCGTGTCGTTTCCGAAACCGTGGCTGGAATCGTAGAGGCTATGATCCCACTTGAACGTGTCGAAGTCCGAGCTTCCGCCGTTTCCGGAGAGCGCGTCGTTTCCATAGAAGCTGTACAGGTAGTCGTCGCCGGAGGTGCCGTTCTGGGTGGTGCCCGTCTCGCCGAGATAATCGACTAGCCCGGCAAAGGGCTGACCGAACTCGGTTTGGCCATAAACACTGCCGCCATGGGAGAGCACGTAGATTGCCTGATTGAACGTCGTATCCGGGCTCGTGCCGCCGGAGCCGCCGAGTTCGATCGAAAGTTCGGGCGTGGTCAATCCGAAACCAGAACTGCTGCTGCCAGTAAGACCGTGGCCAAAGTCGAGTTCGGTGATGGTGCCGCTGAATCCGCCGGGAGGCGAGTAGGTGAATCCCGAGCCATGCAGGATCACTCCGGAGTCGCCCGAAACCCCGCTATTGCCTGCCGCCCATTCCGAGTAGGGTGAGGAGGTCGGATAGAAAGCACCGTTGTCATTGTAGTTGAAGTCGTTTTCCCAGGCACCGGTAAGATATCCCAAAAGATCGCTGCTGGCCGATGTAAGGTTGATGGTGGAAGTCATCTTTACCTCTTCTCTTGCTCAAACGTTCGTCTTGCTGACGAACCTCGGACCCCACGTCGAGAGGTGGGGAAACTTGGACTCTAGCAATGCAGTCGCCGTCCGGGCCGGCGCGGAATAGGCATCCGCCTCGGACTTGTCGTAACGCGCGTCGATCTCGGGGTGAAAGTGCCGCCCCCCTTGAATTAGAAGCGATAGTTCACGCCGATCTTGATCGCATGAAAATCAAGATCGTTTTCCGCCCTGCGACCGTTCGTCGTCTGGGACGAGCCAGGAACTGTGACTGTCTGGGTGCGATAGAGGCGACATCCGCCGCCGCGGGACGGAGGAAAGTAAACAGCGCAGATTTGGGTCTGTACCGCGTACGGCAGCGTCACGCCGGCGGTCGCATTCGGGAAGAGAAACTCCCTATCTCCGAAATGATCGTAAGAATACTCTCCTCTAAGAGACCAGTTATTGGTCAGCGCATATTCGAATCCCCCGCCGAACGTCCATCCGCTACGTGTCCCTGAGGCCTCTTCGCGAAAGTTGAGTTGAGTGCTAGGCACGCTTCCACTGACGGCCCGATACTGACTGCGAACTTCGCTTTCGTTCAGGAACGTCAGACCGCCCATCGCATAAACAAGCACGCGATCGAAAGCGTAGCCGACGCGGGCGCGCAGCGACGCCGTCCAGTCGAACTGGTAGTCGGTCTTGGCCTGCAGGAAGCTGCCTGTCGTGAGCTTGGGGGCTTCCGTTGCAATGGCGTCCTGCGTCTTCCGGAACTTGGTCCAGGAATAATCTCCCTCGATACCGATCACCACGCGGTTCGAGAACTGATAATTGAACCCGCCCTGCAAGCCTCTCGTCAGATCGCGGAAGCTCAGGTCAGCCGACTCCGTCGCCGGGATAGCTCCGGGCGTTCCATCGCCGGCCGTCGTGACTCCCTTGGTGCGGGCCAGGCCGTAACCGAGGTGGCCGCCGAGATAAAGACCGGTCCAGTCGCTCCCCGGAGCGCCGTCCGAGGCATTTCCGAGTCTCGCGTTAGGAAGATGACGAACGAGAGGCGTCGTTTCGTTCAGCGTCGTCGTGTAGCTGATCCGGGCGGTTCGGCCGGGCGACGGGACGGCGATCGAGGTGAGCGCGCCGAAATAATATTGGTCCGTTAGATTCTCGATGCTGAAATTGATCGTCGAGTCGTCATCGATCTTGTAGATGCCGAACAGGTCATACACCTGATATGAGGGCCAAGTGAATGTATCGCCGCTGGTTGGCGGCCAGACGCTGCCCGAGCGTGCCGATGAGAACTGGACCCGTCCGCCCAACGTCAGCTTCTGATCGAACAACCGGATGCCGGCCGTCACGCTGCCGGCATAATTCGGCGGGACATAATTCGCAGCGTAATCGTTTTTCAGTGCGCCCGTCGGGCTCGCCAAATCAAACTGTGACGTCGGCGGTGCGCAGCTTCCTGCTGTCTCGCAATATTCAATCTTGGTGTATTTGGTGAAGGCGCCCTCGAGGAAAAACGCGCCCGAGTCATAGTTTCCGGACATTTCGAAGCCGCGGAAGTTGGCGCCGTTGATATTGTACCATACGTATTTATGGTCCGCAGCCGACCCGGTTGATCCGCTGCCGGTCTGGTAGCGGACGATATAGTCATCATAGTGATTGTCGAAATAGGCGAGCTTGACGCGAAGCTTGTCGCCGGATTGGAGAACGTTGTTACGCAGGATATTCAGGCCGGCTTCGTAATCCTTGGCGATCTCGGGCTGCAAATCCGGATTATTCCAGAGCAGTCCCTGATAATGCCAGTGCGTTTCACGGAGGCTCGGAGGGCGGTAGCCTTCCTTGTACTGGCCGTAGAACTGGATTCCCTCCATGGGCGATATAACGACAGCGGCATTGGGACTAACACGCCCGCCTGACCGATCAGGAAACTTGGTGAGGTATCCTTCGCCGCTGGAATTGTAATGGTCATAGCGCAGCCCTGCGGAGAGCGTCAGCCGGTCGATCGGCCTGAGGCTTGCGTTGCTGAATGTCCCCGTCATCAGTCGCACGCCCGAAGGGCCGTAGGCTTCCCAGCCCTCCGACCCCGACACCGAACTCGGAAACTGCTCGGCCGTAGCGCGCTCACGCGTGAATTCAACGCCGTTGTCCCAGGTGAGCTGACCGAGCGGCGTGGTGAACACGGAGGTGTTGCCGACATCTCCGCCGAGCGTAGTGTCGCCGTAGGGACCAGGAAGCACGCCATGGCGTTGCGACGCAAGATCGGTCAGCCAGAGGTTGGCCCGCATTTTCACATACGGACTGTCCGACGGCTCATACTTATATTTGGCCGTGTAAGTATCGACACGGGTCTCGGACAGCGGGAATTGTCCGTAGGGTAAAATTCCCGACACTATCGCAGCCTGATAGCTCAGCTCATCAATCTCACCGTAATGGGAGTTGTAGGAGAGATAGTCGAGTTCAAGCGACTGGCCGTCGCCCCACTTCACCTTTCCTTTTGCAAGAAACGAATCCGTGTTTTCGGAGGTGTTGAAGACCTCCTGGCCAGGCTTTACGAGCGAATTGGCATTTGCGGTCGTCGTAACCGCGTTTGCAGGACGGAATGTGATTCCATCAGGGACTTTTGTTCCGGCGAAGTAGTTACCTTGCACGTGCTTGGAATAGGCGACAATGAATTCGTAGTTCTCCTTGATCGCGGCGACGGCCGCACTGCCCGAATATGTGTCGCCGTTGAAAAAGGATGGCCGGCCATTGGCTGCCGTGTTGACAGCATTGTTCGACAGGAAACTTGGCGACTGCTCCGCTACCCCGTTGGTGACGAGGCTGCCTTTGACGCGCGTACCAAATGTCTGGCCGTCCTTGACGATGTCGCCTGCTTCGAGGGTGCGGAAATTGACGTTGCCACCGATGCTCCCAACACCCACTCCGCTGCCCGGTCCCTTGGAAATGTCGACACCGCCGATCAGATCGGGATCGACATAGGTCTCGTCGCGGTTTCCGATATAGCCCCGATAGGAGCTCGTGTTCTGGCGCGCACCGTCAATCGTCGTGCCCACGCGGCCCATGCCTTGCAGGCCCCGGATATTGGGATTGATCGACGTGCCGACATGATTGCCCGCCGAGATTACGCCGGGCGTATCGATGAACACGTCGCCGGCCGACGCCGGCGGCAGGCGATCGAGTTGCTCGCGCGAGACGTGCGAAACCGATCCGGGGGTCTCATAGGGCGTATCGCCGTTCGTCGTAGAACGATTGGCGGTCACATTGATGGGATCGAGAACAAGAGAACCGTCGGCCGCCGGCCGGCCGGCAGCGTCTGATGCGTCGGCTGAGGGTCGCCCGCCAACGACGGCCGTTCCTTGCGAGGTGATGCGGTAGCTCACGCCGGTTCCGCGCAGAAGCCGCTCGAGCGCCTGCTGCGGCGTGAAGCTACCGACAACGGAGTTGGATCGCACACCCTGCGACGCTTCGGAGGGAAATGCGACCTGAAGTCCGGACTGGCGGCCGAACTGGCTGAGCGCGTTCGTCAGCGGCTGAGCCGGAATGTTGAACTGACGCGCCGGAGCGGTCGTATCTTGCGTTTGCACGATCTGAGCGAAAGCAAGGTGCGCGTATAATACCGGCCCGGCAGACAGCGCGCAGACGCCAGCACTCCGGAGCAATCGGATAGTCGCGCGCTTCGACCTACTTTGTGTTACCGATCCAATTCTATTTGTTACGCTCCCAGTATGCATCAACTCGCTCGTCTTCACTTGTCATTGCGCAGCCACTCCGTAGGCATGCACTTCCGACCGCAAAGACGTAGAGCTGCCGCAAGATTCTCACGGTAGCGCTCGTTTTGGAGGAATTATAAGATTTGCGAGCGAACCAATTACAGACGCGACACGATCCGCACGAACGGGGTCAGGGCCCGGACTTTGCCGCCGAAGGGCTCGACGAGCCCAGCGAGCGCGCGGTCAGGATCGCGCAGATCGAACAGCCCGCTCACCTTGCGGCCCGCAAGGCTTCTGTCGGGAAGCAAAATCGAGGCCGAGAAATAGCGCTGGATCAATTCGATGGCCGATTCCACGGTGACGTTGGACAGAATGACCTTTCCTTCACGCCAGGTTCCGATTTCCTCAAGGGATACCGGCTCGATGCTTACATTACCTGTCATGTGATCGACGACGAACATTTGGCCAGGCTTGAGAACGGCAGATGGTTCGTCCTTCGCGGCGGGCGTGGCTTCGATGGAGCCGCGCAGCAGCGCAACTTTCGTGCTTGTCGATGAGGCCTGGATATTGAAGGCGGTGCCATGCACCTTGATTTCGACGCCCCGCGCATCGACGAGGAACGGCCGCCTGGTATCGGGTGCGACGTCGAAGAAGACCTCTCCTGCCAGCAGCGTAACGCGGCGCTCTGTCGTTCCGATATCGGCCTTGATCGCACTGCCTCCGCCGAGCTCGACGACGGAGCCATCGGCCATCCGAATATGTTCGGTGTGGCCGGCGGCGGTACGATAGTCGGCGTGGATGGCAATGAGGATTGCTGGAGCTGCAATCCACAGCACGCATGCCGCGACAACCGCGGCGACAACAATCTCGCTTGGTCGACGATATGATCTGCGCACCGTCCCGGAGCGTGGAGAAAAGCCGGGTGCGGAGGTGTGCGCCACGTGCAATTTCAAGCGCGGATCGACGTCTTCCCAAACCTTCTGATCGTAGGCGGGTTTGACCGCGCCGAGCACGGTCCATGTCTTGTTGGCGCGCTCCCACGCGCGCCGGTTCTGCTCGCAAGCCGCAAGCCAGGCTTTGAATTCATCGAATACTGCGGAGCCCTGGGACGCGTCTTCCAATCGTAGAATCCAGCCTGTCGCCTCCTCGAGCAGCTGATGCTCCGTATCGTGTTTCGCAGCCAACGTTCCAATGTTCCCTGTCGCGGTGCTGTGTCGCCGTCTACCAATGAACAAGACAAAGCCGTCAACCCGAACGAAGTCGCTGGCTTCACATGTTTCTTTACAAGACTATTCGCGGCCGTCCGAGTCCTGTTCGAGCCGAATCGTGACCGTTGCTACGGCCGCTTGGATGAGACGGTAGACCGTCGGAACAGAGACTCCGAGGTGGGCAGCCACCTCTTCGACCGAGTATCCGCCGAACCTGTGCATTTCCAGCGCAATGCGCTGTTTCTCCGGCAGCCCGGCGATGATGTCCATGGCTCGGCGCTCGCTCTCATAATAAAGAACGGTTTCCTCAGGCGTGGGGGCGGCCTGTGAGCTGGCCCAGACCGGCGCATTGTGGGCGCTTCGCAGATTTTCCAGCCGCTTCCGCCGCAGCACGTCAACGGCCAGATTGTGCACGATACGGAACAGGTATGATCGTGGACGGGCGCTCGGCGTTCTCCCGTCACCTGTCGGGATGAATTTGATGAATGCTTCCTGGACCAGGTCCTCGGCGCCCTCGCGAGAGCCGAGCAGGTACGAGGCGTAGTCGATGAGAACGGCGCGATAGGACAGATACAGAGCGAAGCGTGGATCAAGCCCTTCCTTCATCAGAGCCTTCTCCCCCGATCACGCACAATCCTGCCGCGTCCCGGTCCCGGCCTTGCCTCCATTCGCCCTTGGGCCATGACACTGGTCGGGCCCTGCCGGCCAACGCGTTGTATGACTCTTGACCCGGTCATGCCGCCCCTTCGGCCCGCTAACCTCTTGATTGATCAGGGCGCCCACTGCACGCGAAACAGTTAGAAACTCAGAAATTCGTTCGCAACGACAATAATCTATAATGCCTCTAGCTAGGGTTGAACTTGTCCGCCGCAGGCCGGTGGCTGTGTTCCATTCAGAGCTACGGAAAACGGCCGGAAGAGACTGCGCACGCCATGATCAATGGCCGCTGCGTACCGATCGACGGGGATACATGGACGACGATGGTCTTGTCCGCGTCGTATCAGGGGTATGATCGTCTCCAGTTTCGAGAGCATCACTTCAACCGGGGTCGAGAACATGACCGCGCCGCACTGGAGGCGGCGCAGTGCGCAGCCATCAGCAGCCGAGCGAACCCGGTTCTTGCTGCGTCTAACGTTGAAAGACCTAGATTTTTGATCCTGTTCTAAACGATTGTGCCCGTTCGTTTCTGGCGTAGCCGGGCTTATTCTACGGTTGGCCCCCGAGGCTGGATTGATTTGACCGCCGATCTTTCAGTTGGTTGCGGGGACACGCAACACCCGATTCTTGCGATTGATCGAAGCGTCAATCCCACGATTGGCCGCTTAAATTGGCCGTTGCCCTGCCGTTCCAGAGCGTCACCAAGGTCAGCAATCCGACGGCTGCACATGCGACGCGCATTCCGGCACGAGGATTGCCTATGTTTACGGCTTCGATTTGCATGACTTCAGGCACATCT
>NZ_JBVAPG010000629.1:0-255 GCF_055413685.1 Bradyrhizobium sp. LeoA1Lang
ACTTCTTCCAGCCGTCCTTCAAGCTGAAGGACAAGCGACGCGAGGGCGCGAAGGTGATCAAGCGCTACCATGTTCCAGCCACGCCCTATGAACGAGCACTGGGGCATCCGAGGTTGAGCAAGGTAGTTAAACGGCGTCTTCGAGAGCTTCATCGCACGCTCGATCCCGTGGCCCTGCTGGCCGAGATGAGAGACGCCCAGGCGGAGCTCGGCACGCGTGTCGACGCCCGATTGGGCAGGCTCGCGGCAGCAAGCC
>NZ_JBVAPG010000630.1:0-255 GCF_055413685.1 Bradyrhizobium sp. LeoA1Lang
ATATCAGAGGGCGCAGGGAAAGCCGGGTGCTGGTTGCACCCGTGGGTCCCGTGCAACAAAAAGCACGGGGGTAGGACCACAGGTTCAACCGAAGCATTCCGGCTTTCCCTGCGCGATGGTGTTACGGTTTCCTTCGTGCTCTCCCCGGTGACCGGCTATTTGATGCACACATCTTTGTTGCGAAGATCGGCGAAGACTGATTCCCTGGCGGGAGGCAGTCTTGTGGAGAGCGGTCTTATGTCGATGGAGGTGGGG
>NZ_JBVAPG010000631.1:0-255 GCF_055413685.1 Bradyrhizobium sp. LeoA1Lang
CCGACGATGGACTCGTCAACTGGCTTCATGATGCCGTGCTCCATCAGCATGTCCTCCAGCTCATCCATGGAGATCGGGGTAGGGATGATGCCTTTGCCGCCATTGTGGTGGATCCTGGTCGCAAGATTGCGATAGTGATCGGCTTGCTGGGACTCCGGCGCATACTCCAGCACGGTCATGCGGCGCAGCTCCGCGTGCTGCACGACGTTGTCGCGCGGCACGAAATAGATCAGCTGGGTGCCGAGCTTCTTGGCG
>NZ_JBVAPG010000632.1:0-255 GCF_055413685.1 Bradyrhizobium sp. LeoA1Lang
GGGGGGGGGGGGGGGGGGGGGGGGGGGGGGGGGGGGGGGGGGGGGGGGGGGGGGGGGGGGGGGGGGGGGGGGGGGGGGGGGGGGGGGGGGGGGGGGGGGGGGGGGGGGGGGGGGGGGGGGGGGGGGGGGGGGGGGGGGGGGGGGGGGGGGGGGGGGGGGGGGGGGGGGGGGGGGGGGGGGGGGGGGGGGGGGGGGGGGGGGGGGGGGGGGGGGGGGGGGGGGGGGGGGGGGGGGGGGGGGGGGGGGGGGGGGGGG
>NZ_JBVAPG010000633.1:0-254 GCF_055413685.1 Bradyrhizobium sp. LeoA1Lang
CCTCGCTCTCCCGCCCGACACCCGCGTCAAAGGCCCGGGCCGCCTGGTCCAGCAGTTGCTTCTTCCAGGCATAGATCTGGTTCGGGTGAACCTCATAGCGCTGGGCCAGATCGGCCACCGTCGCCTGCTCCCGCACCGCTTCCAGCGCGATCTTTGCCTTCAGTGCCGCGTCGATCTTGCGTCTCGTCTTTGTCGTCATCATGCGCTCCGTCTATCAAACGGAGCAGCCCCTTCCAACTAAGCACGTGGTCCCA
>NZ_JBVAPG010000634.1:0-254 GCF_055413685.1 Bradyrhizobium sp. LeoA1Lang
GGAGTCACCTTCCTGCCTGGCATCAAGCATGGCATTTGCCATCGTTACACCTCCACCGATCCGCTCATGCCAGGCTGTATCGCGCGCAAGCCGAAGGATGGCTAGGTGGGGGCCTCATGCCGGTTACCTTTGATCCTGGGTGTCTTGTGGGTGGCGTAGTTATCCATGACGATATGGACATCGAGGCCTTCAGGGACCTGGGCATCGATCTCTTTTAAAAACTTCAAGAATTCGACTGCCCTTTGCCGCTTGTA
>NZ_JBVAPG010000635.1:0-254 GCF_055413685.1 Bradyrhizobium sp. LeoA1Lang
CATCGCGTTCATCCTCAACCAGCTTGATCTGTTCGAGCAGCAGTTCTAGCCGATCGACTTCGCGGGAAATCTGGGCCTTCATGAGCACAGGTAGCGCACGCCCATCGCCGGTCCAGAGCTCGTCTAGGTGGTTCATCACAGTGATTTTGACGTTTTGATACCGAGCCATTCGAGGATCGGCAAGTTTTCGGGTGGCAGGAGAATCTCGATGCTTCGGGGAACGCCGGGCTGACGGCGAATGAAGCCGTTTCGTT
>NZ_JBVAPG010000636.1:0-254 GCF_055413685.1 Bradyrhizobium sp. LeoA1Lang
ATACTTCAGCGGCGTCTTGTCGTCGCCGGCGACAAACCGCAGGTCGGAGCCGTCGTCCTTGGCGGAGGCGAAGCGGAAATTGCCGGTGTGCAGCCGGACCAGGACCGGCGTCGACCCGACCGGGTCGGTGATGTTGGCCCCAGTGGCGCTGGCATCGATCGTGATCTTCTTGCGCAATTGCCATTCATCGTTCCACCAGGCGTTCGCCGGCGCCGACAGCGCCAGCACCGCCACCACAGCCAGCACCAGCATGG
>NZ_JBVAPG010000637.1:0-254 GCF_055413685.1 Bradyrhizobium sp. LeoA1Lang
GGCGGCCAGCTGAACTGCCCTTCGATTCTCTTGTAGTAAAGAACAAGGCCGCTTCCGTCCCAGGTCAGGATCTTCACGCGATCTCGGCGCTTGGAGCGAAACACCCACAGCCCGCCGTCGAACGGATGTGAGCGTCATCCGGCGACCACGCACTGAGGGCTGATCTGGTCGGCTAGGAAGATCTCGTGGATTGTTTCGTCACGAGGTCACCATGTCAAAAGATAGTTGTAAGGATGGCGATAAGGATAGGCATG
>NZ_JBVAPG010000638.1:0-254 GCF_055413685.1 Bradyrhizobium sp. LeoA1Lang
CGCGGCATGACGGTGCGTGAGATCCAGGGGCATTTATCTGAACTTTATGGGGCCGAAGTCTCGCCGGATTTGATCAGCCGGGTCACCGACGCGATTCTCGACGAAGTTCGGGAATGGCAAAGTCGGCGAGGATGTCCCGGGTTCTGTTGAATTACTGAAGAGGTCGGCGTTGCCCACCTTGAGCCGGTAGGCTCGGGGTGCTGATTCCACAAAGGAGAGCAACGCCATGACGAGAGATATCACACCGGCTGGTT
>NZ_JBVAPG010000063.1:0-47113 GCF_055413685.1 Bradyrhizobium sp. LeoA1Lang
GTGCGGCCCTTCAAGCTCACCACAATCCCATGACGATCAAGCCCGTTGCCCATGTCACAAGGGCCGCGTAACATTCATTCTGGCAACGTCGGCCCGACGTAGTTCAACACCGATCGGGACATCCCCTGGCCTATGTGCAGGCACTACTCGCCACGGGGATCAGTAACTCCGTCCGCGCAGCCTACTGGCAGAAATATTTCGTGCACAGGGCTGTGCGACCGGAAGCCTACGGCGCTCTGGCGCACCATCGCCTTGCCAATGGCGTGAGCGACTACCCGTTGCACGAGAGCTTCCTGAAATCGGAAGCCCTCGATCGCAGCAAAGCCAAATACGGCACCTATCTTTTGTCACAAACCTATCCGGAGGCCGCGCCCCTTCACTCCACCTATCCGGGCGGTGCCACGAGCGTTGGTGCCGTTACGGCTACCATATTGAAGGCGTTTTTCGACGAGAGCCGCGTCATCGCCAACCCAGTGCAGCCCGATCTGGCTGACCCGACGAGGCTCGTGCCCTATAGCGGCCCGCCGCTCACGGTTGGTGGAGAGTTGAACAAGCTCGCGGTGAATTTCGGTTTCGGACGGAATTGGGCGGGCATCCACTGGCGATCCGACGCTTCCGCCTCAATGGCGATCGGCGAGGAAGTGGCTATCGGCATGCTGCGGGACGAGCGCACCACCCTCCGCGAACCCTTCGACGGTTTCTCCTTCACGCGCTTCGACGGCAGCCGCGTGACAATCTGACAGCAGCCGGGCGACACCCCTGGCGTGAGGCGCGCCCGGTCATGTGCAGAGGAGCGGAAGCGTCGTGCCCGACAGGCTATTGATGGAAGCTGAGGGCGGCGCCTGCTCGATCCGCAAACTTCCAATGACCGGAATCGGCGCTACTCCGCCGATCCCTCCGGCAGCCGCACACCGCGCGCAGCGGCTTCGCGCCGGCATGAGCGTTTCAGACCCTACGATCCGTGAGTGATCCGATAGCGCGCCATGTCTACAGGATGATCGAACGTGGCGAGCACTTCCGCTTATGGCCCCTTCGCTGACTGGATCAGCAAAGTCGCGTTCAGGTGTGCCTCCGGCTCGGCGACCTTGCGACTGACCGTCGCGAGCACGGTGAAAATGAGTGCTGTTTCCGAAGTTGGGATGATGAACCGCTGTATTTCCCGAAATGGCGATACCTCGACGATATCGGCTCCATATACGAAATCGCTGATCGTGTCATGGCACGCCACGCTGGAGTCGGAACGTGCGCCGACGAGTGCCGGCCGGCATCGCGCTAGCGCGGCAGTTTCAGGCGGCCAAGTGCCTGCTCCAATGCATAGCTTGCCCGCAGCACCAGCGCGTCGGCGCGTGGTCCAGCTATGATTTGAAGGCCGATCGGCAGCCCCGCCGATGTCAGCCCGCATGGCACGCTGGCTGCTGGCAGACCGGCCTGGTTGACCCACGATGTCAGCGTCGGAAACGGCGGATTAGCCGGATCGAGGCTGGCGATCTCGGGCGCGCTGATATTCATGACCGGCGCAAGCAACAGGTCGTAGCGCTCGAAGAAGATGTTGATGCGACTGGCGAGGTCGCCGCGGGCGACAACAGCATCCACAAAGGCTCCCGCCGGCAGCTTCTCGCCCATCTGAACGAGCGCCTGCATTGACGGATCGAGTTGGCTGACGCGCTCGCTTAGCTTTCGTCCAAGCCGGGCCGAAAACGAGAACCAATGCACGCGGTGCACGTCGGCACATGCTGGAATTTCCGCCGGATGATCGGCCTCGATCTGCGCGCCCAGGCTTTCGGCGACCTTGAAGGCCGCGCGAACGGAGGCGGCGATCTCCGGCTCGATATCGACGCCCATGCCGAGATCATCGCTGACCGCCACGCGCAAGCCGTCGATTCCCCGATCGATGTCCGCAGTATAGTCGGCGCTGTCATAGGGCAGAGCATACCAGTCGTGCGGATCTGGACGTGACATGATGTCGAGCATCGCTGCGGCATCACGCACCGACCGAGTCATTGGTCCGATATGGCTCACCGTCGGAAAGGCACCTCGCGGATGATGTGGCACGCGGCCGAAGCTCGGCTTCAGACCGTAGATCCCACTCCACGCAGCCGGCACACGGATCGAACCGCCGCCGTCGGTGCCTACGGCAAGAGGACCGATGCCCGAGGCGACCGCCGCCGCCGCGCCGCCGCTTGAGCCGCCTGGGCTGTGCGCAGGATTCCAGGGATTGCGTGTGATCCCGGTCAGCGGACTGTCGGTCACGATCTTGTGGGCGTAGTCCGGCAGCGTCGTCTTTCCGAAGATGACTGCGCCGGCCTCGTGCAGCCGCGCCACGCATGGGCTATCGGGGCCTCGCGTATCGGACTCGGCAATGGCAAGCGAGCCGAAGCGGGTCGGCCAGCCATGTGCGTAGACGTTGTCCTTTATCGATACCGGCACGCCATCGAGCCCGCCAAGCGGCGCACCGGCGCGCCAGCGCTTCTCGGATTCACGCGCGGCTGCGAGCGCGGCATCGCGGCCAATGACGATGAAGGCGTTGAGCGTCGTCTGAGTCGCCTCCGCTCTTTCGAGCACGGCTGAGATTGTTTCAACGGGTGAAAGCTCCCGCTTACGAAAGCGCGCGACGAGTTCGGTGGCGTCGAAGTTCAGGATCTCAGGCTGCACAGGTACCGCTCCGCTTGACTTATCAGTATTTTCCTATTTATCATAATAAATATAGTCAACCGAAATGCGGACCGCGAAGCGAGGCGACAAGACGTGGCAAGGAAGGCATCGACGGCGCGCTCGCCGGCAAATGACGCGGTGAGGGCGCCGAAGCGCGGAGACCTCGTGGTCGAGGAGATCAAGCGCTGGATCGTGACGCGCCAGCTCAAGCCCGGCGACCGGCTGCCCAAGGAAGCCGAGCTGCAGGACCTGTTCTCGGTCAGCAAGGGCACGGTGCGCGAAGCGCTCAAATCATTGGAGGTGCAGGGCTTCATCTCGGTCAGCACGGGACCGTCCGGCGGCGCCACCGTGGTCGAGGTGCCGCTCGAGCGCACCTTCCAGCTCGTGCAGAACTATCTCTTCTTCAAGGAAGTCGATGTCCGCGACATCTACACGGTTCGCAAGATGCTGGAGCCCGAGCTCGCCGCGGGTGCCGTCCCGCATCTGACGAAGCGCGATTTCGAGGCCATGGAGGCGAGTATCGACACCTGCGCGCCGACACCTGCCTCGGTCGACGATGCGCTGCGCATGCGCCAGGAGGACCTGCACTTCCACGACATCCTTGCGGAAGCCAATCCGAACCCGTTCCTTCGTTTCTTCTGCCAGATGGTGAATCAGACGCTCCGGCGCCTGGTCGTGTTCGGTGCGAATCCGCTGCAATCCCACAATACGGAGCTCGGGCGCACCAACGTGCTGGCCCATCGGGAATTGCTTGCGGCTGCGCGCAAGCGCGATGTCGAGAATGTGCGGCGGTTGATGCTCGCCCATATCGAGGAAGCCGAGACGCATGTGTTCAGGATGCATGGCACCATGAGCAGCCGGCTGGTGCTGGACTCCGAGATGCGGGTCAACATCACGCCCCGTCTGGCGCGCAAGCCATGAGCGGCACCGTCGTCGTTATCCTCAACGCGCTCACGCTGATCAGCATCCTGGCGCTGGTCGCGATCGGGCTTGCCATCGTGTTCGGCATGATGGACGTGATGAATCTCGCTCATGGCGAGTTTGTCACCATCGGCGCCTATACTCTGTCTTTCGTGCAGGCGGCGCGCTGGATGCTGCCGCCGGAAACGGCCTATTGGGTTGCGCTGGTGCTGGCGCCGCTGATCGGAGCGCTGGTCGGCCTTATCATTGAATGGGCCGTGATCCGCCGGCTCTATCATCGGCCGCTCGACACGATTCTCGCCACGTTCGGCATCAGCCTGATCCTGCAGAAGCTCATTGAGCTGAGCTTTGGCGCGCTGCCGCAGGTCGTCGTCGCGCCGATCTCCGGCATGGTCGACCTGTTCGGCGCGCATTATCCGGCCTATCGCTTCCTGATCATTGCACTGGGCGGGTTGGTGATCGCGGCAACGCTCGCCGCGTTCCGCTGGAGCCAGTTCGGCGTCGACCTGCGCGCGGTCATCCAGAACCGTGCGATGGCGGAATCGCTCGGCATCGACGCCAAGCGCCTCACCCGCGTCGCCTTTGCCGGAGGTTCCGCGCTAGCCTCGCTCGCCGGCGTGCTGCTGGCGCCGCTCGCCTCCGTCGAAGCTCATCTCGGCACCTTCTATATCGGCAAGGCCTTCTTCGTCGTGATCCTCGGCGGTATCGGCTCGGTGCTTGGGAGCGTCGCCGGCAGCGTGCTGGTCGGCGGCGCGGAAACGCTTCTCAATTACGAATTCGATCCTTCGCTGGCGTCCGCGCTGGTGCTTGTGCTTGCCATCGTGCTGGTGCGCCTGCGGCCGCGAGGTCTCGTGCCGGGCTACAGCGCCGCTCACGAGCTCCTGGGCAAGGGCTGAACATGGCGCGACTGCTCTTCGCATGCCGATTGTTGTTTGCGCAGCCTGGGCTTGGCGGCCGTGAACGGGTCGGTGCGCAGATCGCCGTTGCGGCGTTTGCGGTGCTTGCGCTGTATCCCGCTGTTGTATCGGACTATCACCTGGCGCAACTCCGTGATGCGCTGCTGCTTGCGATCTTCGCGCTGAGCCTCGATTACCTCTGGGGCCGCGCCCGCATGCTGGTGCTGGGGCACGCGCTCTTCTTCGGGATCGGCGCCTACGGCATGGCGATTGCCACCACAAGACTAGGCTGGCCGACCGGAACCGGACTCCTGCTTGGCATCGCGGTGGCCGCATCGGTTGCCGCGGCTGCGGGCTATTTCCTGCTCTATGCCGGCGTGCGGCTGCACTTCTTCGCGGTCCTCACCATGGCGATGTCCCTGATCGCGACGCAGATCGCGGTCAGCTGGTCCAGCGTGACCGGGGGCGATGTCGGTATCCTCGGAGTACCTCCGATCGAGTTCTCGGCTTTTGGCTTGCACTATTCCGGCGGCGACGGCACCGCGAGCTACTACGGCGCGCTGGTTCTGGCCTTCCTCGTCATGCTGGTGCTGTGGCTTGCATGCCGCGCTCCCTACGGACTGATCCTCGAGGCGATCGGCAGCAACGAGAACCGCGCGCGCACGCTCGGCTTCAACACCGCCCGCCAGCTCCTGATCGCCTTCACCACTGCAGCGGCGCTTGCCGCGTTCGCGGGCGCATTGTTCGCGACAACGGCCGGCGTCGTGGCGCCCGACCTGCTCGGAACGCTGCTCTCGACCGAAGTGATGATCTGGGTCGCGATCGGCGGCCGCGGCACCTTCGTCGGTCCGCTGCTGGCAACCCTGCTCGTGCACCAGGCGAGCCAGGCGATCTCCAGCTTCAGCGCCAGCCTATGGCCGCTGCTTCTTGGCACCCTGTTCCTGTTGATTGTGTTCGCGCTTCCCGAGGGGCTCGTTTCGTTGCTCCGGCGCAGGAAGGAGGCGTAATGGGCGCGCTGCTTGAGATCGAGCAGGTTGGCAAGCGCTATGGCGGCATCACGGCCATCGACGGGGTTTCCCTCACGATCGGCGAGCGCGAGCTTGTCTGCGTGATTGGACCCAACGGCGCAGGCAAGAGCTCGCTGCTCAATGTCATGAGCGGCACGCTGCGGCCCGATCAGGGTGACGTTCGGTTTCAAGGCCGGTCGCTGCGAAACCAGCCCGCGCATGCCTTCGCCGACCACGGCATTGTGCGCAAATTCCAGGGCGCCAACGTCTTTCCTTGGATGACGGTTACCGATAGCCTCCGCGTGGCGGGGCTTGGCGTTGCGCTGCATTCCGGCCGCGCGCTGCCTGCCATCGAGGACGTGCTTGCCACCATCAAGCTCAGCCATCAGGCTCATCGCCTGGGTTCGATGTGTTCGCACGGCCAGCGACAGTGGCTCGAGGTCGGCATGACCCTGATGTGCCGACCGCGCATCCTCTTGCTCGACGAGCCGACCGCCGGCATGACCTCGGTCGCGACTGTCGAGATGGCGGAATTGGCGCTGCGGCTTGCGACCGAGATGTCGGTCGTCGTGATCGAGCATGACATGTCCTTTGTGCGTCGGCTCGGCTGCCGGACGCTGGTGATGCATCAGGGCCGCCTGATCGCCGATGGCCCGTTCGACGCCGTTTCGCGCGATGAGCGCGTGCGCGACGCCTATCTGGGGCGCGCCTGATGCTGCAGATCGCAAGCCTTCGCGGTGGCTATGGCGCCGGCCCGGTCCTTGACGGCGTCGACCTCGTGGTAGCGAGCGGCGAGGTCGTCAGCGTGGTCGGCCGCAACGGTTCAGGCAAATCGACCCTGATCAAGGCAGTGATGGGTCTGCTGCCGGAGGCGCTCGGCAAGATCGAACTCGACGGCGAAGCGCTGCTTGGTCTGCCCACCCATCAGATCGCACGGCGCGGCGTCGCCTATGTCCCGCAGGGGCGAGGCATTTTTCCGCGGCTCACCGTCAGGCAGAATCTCGAGATCGGCGCGCGCGCCGCCGGCGCAAAGGACGGCATTCCGGGCGACGTGCTGGAGTTGTTCCCGTTTCTCAAGGAGCGATTTGGCCAGTTTGGCGGCACCATGTCAGGTGGGGAGCAGCAGATGCTGGCGATCGCCCGCGCACTTGCTTCGCATCCGCGCATGCTTTTGCTCGATGAGCCGTCTGACGGGGTGCAACCGCGTATCGTGCAGGAGATCGGCGAGCTCATTCCCGAGATCGCGCACGCGCGCCGGCTCGGCGTGATCCTAGTCGAGCAGAATCTCGATCTCGCGATGGCGGCGGCAGGCCGCATCGTGGTGCTCGACAAGGGCAGGACCGCGCATGAATGCGCATCGGAACAGTTTCGTGATGTGGAGGTTCAGACGCGGTTTCTCGCGATCTGACACGGGTGTTGGAGGGGGTACCATGGGCTTGTCGACAATCACGCGCCGCAGGTTTGGCGGCTTTGCAGCCGGCCTCGCCGGCGCGGCAGTCTTACCGCGCGTCTCGCGCGCGTCCGATCCGATCCGGATTGGTTTCCTCGGGCCGCTGAGCGGCGCCCTCGCTTTTGTCGGCCAGACCAACAAGAATTGCCTTGATCTCGCAGTCAGCGAGATCAACGAGGCCGGCGGCGTCGCCGGGCGGATGCTCGAAGTGGTCGCCGAGGACTCGCAGATGTCGACCAAGACGACGCTCGACAAGGCGCGCAAGCTGTTCCAGAGTGATGGCGTGATCGCCGTTACCGGCATGGTGCTGCCCTCGGAGCGCGAAGCGGCGCTCTCCATTGCGGCACAGGTCAAGCGCTACGTGCTGTTTCCAAATTTCGACGAGGGGCGCTGTCATCCCAACCTGATCTGCACCGGGCTTTCGATCAACCAGAGCACCGTGCCGATGGTGCGATGGCTCACCAGCAATATTGGCAAGAAGATCTATGTTATCGCCTCCGACCTTGCGACCAATCGCCAGATTACTCTCGATAGCCTGAAGGCCGAGCTCGATGCGCAGGGCGGCACGCTCGCGGGCGCGCAGTTCTTCCCTTTCGGCACACGTGATTTCTGCCCGGCCCTGCAGCAGGTGGCCGCCGCCAATCCCGACATTGTATGGCACGCGATTGGCGATGACCCCATCACCTTCGTCAAGCAGTACGCAAGCTTCGGCATGAAGCCGCAGTTGGTGACGCCCTTGGTGCACGAATCCATTGCGGCCGCAACAGAGGATGCGTCGGTCGGCAATATCGGCGTGGAATCCTCCTATATGAGCGTCGATACCGAAGCGAATCGCGCTTTCATCGACGCCTACAGCAAGCGCTTCGCCGGTTTCACGCCGCGCCGCATTCGCGGCAAGGTCGTGATGCTTCCGCACGGGGAGAAGACCTATGTCGCGGCAAAGCTGCTCGCGGAGGCGATCCGGTTCGGTGGCGGTACAGACTACGACGCATTGCGAAGCGGCTTCGGCAAGGTCACGCTGTCTGCCCCCCGAGGCACCGTGAAGGTCGACCTCGGCGCGAGCCATCTCGTCTGCGACACGCTGGTCGGCAAGGTCATGCCAGACCGCGGCATCGACGTGATCGCTCGGCTGGGGGCCATCGCACCGGTATGCACGGGAGCAAAGGGATGATCGAGCTCGGAATCGATGCGCTGACCGAGGGCTATCGCAGCCGCGCCTTTTCACCGGTCGAGGTCATGAAGGCGGTGCTCGCACGTGCCGCTGAGCTGCAGCCTATGCTCAATCCGCTTGCCGCGATCGATGAGGAGGGCGCGCTTGCGGAGACGCGGGACTCGGAAGCGCGCTGGCTTTCGGGCACGCCGCGCGGCGTGCTCGACGGCGTGCCGGTCTCGGTGAAGGACCTGATGCCAACGAAAAACATGCCGACCCGCCAGGGCTCCCGGGCGGTCGCGCCTAATGCGATCCCTCGTATCGATGCGCCGCCCGCGGCGCGCTGCCGCGAAGCGGGCGCGATTCTGTTTGCGAAGGCAACCACCTCCGAGTTCGGCAACAAGATCGTTACGGAGTCGCCGCTCAACGGTATCACGCGTAATCCATATGATCGTAACCGCACGTCGGGCGGCTCGAGCGGCGGCTCCGCAGTCGCGGTTGCCACGGGACTCGGTCCGGTGGCCATCGCGACCGATGGCGGCGGCTCGATCCGGATTCCCTCCGCCTGGTGCGGTGTCGTCGGTTTCAAGCCGTCGTACAAGCGCGTGCCGACATTCGGAGGAGAAAGCCCCGGCTCGTTGAGCAATGTCGGGCCGATCGCGCGCAGCGTGGCGGATGCCGCCCTGCTGCTCAACGTGATGGCGCAGCCCTTCGCCGGCGATTGGCAGGTGACGCCTCCCGATGGGCGGGACTACCGTCATGGCTTGAACGATGGTGTGCGCGGCTGGCGCATCGCGTTCAGTCCCGATCTCGGCATCGCCACGGTGCAAGAAGATATCGCAGCAGCAGTAGCGGCAGCCGCAAGGACCTTTGCGGAGGCAGGCGCCATTGTCGAAGAAACGGAGGTGCCGCCGCTCGCCGGTTATGTCGAAAGCCGTCTGCATTCGATCCAGTGGATGGTCAATCTCGCGCAGCTTCTGAAACAGTTTACGCCTGAGCAGCGTGCGCTGATCGATCCGGACACGGTCGAACTTGCGCGCATCGGCTCCGAGCTGCCGGCTTCCGTGCTGGCCGATGCGCTCGCGGCGCGCGAAAAGCTGGGGCGTGAGATGCACGCCTTCTTCGCAGACCATGATCTCCTGATCTGTCCGACCTTCCATGTCGAAGCGCCGCCCGTGCCCGGGCTGCCGGCCGGGCTGCGCGAGGCGCCGCGTTTCACCTCGTGGTGCAATCAGACCATGCAACCGGCAGCGTCCGTGCCATGCGGGCTGACCCGGTCCGGCCTGCCTATCGGGCTGCAGATCGTCGGTCGACGCTATGACGATGCACGCGTGCTACGCGCCGCCGCAGCCTATGAAGTCGCGCGTGGAGCTTTTCCGGGGCCGACATGAGCGAACTCAGGATTGTGCGTCTGGTCAGTCATCTCGACGAGATCGGAGAATCGTGGCGCGCCTGGGCCGCCGCTGTTATCGCCGCCGAGACTGGCGACGAGTTGGAGCCGCTGATGGCGCTTGGCGAGCGGCTGGGCGACCTGCTCGGCAGGCGGTCCGTTGCATTGCTGGACGGCGCGCCGGCAACGGCCTACGGCAAGAGCGCGATCGTAGGTGCCGCACTTGAGATCGAGCTCGGCGCTGCGATCCTGCATCCGCGGCTGGGGAAGCCGTTGCGTCGGCTCGTCGGCGGCGGCAAGGCGCTGATTCCCTCAACCGTGAAAAAAGGCGCGCCGGGTTGCATGATTGACGTCCCTGTGCACGGCAAGGACGACGAATGGGACTTTGCGCTACTCGATTCGATCGAGGCCTCGGTCCCTGGTGCACCGGCGGCACACGAAATCGTCATCATCATTGCTTTGGCTGCAGGTGGACGCGCTCATGCAAGGATCGGCAAGACCGGCAGCTAGCCGGCCGAGCCGATCTGACGGTACGCGCAATATCCCGCAGCCGATCGTCCCGATTGCTCGCCCCTATCTATCAAAAGTTCACCGAGGGCTTTGAAATGCCGGGTTTCGTTGCTGCCTCGCGCGTGCTGCAACGAGCGCGGGCCAACAGTTAGCGGCCGCAGTCGCTATCTTGGCCGACGGCCGCTTGGTCAAGCATTGGCGGGTAGGGCAGCTCTTGTCGCCGAGCGGCCACTCGAATCGGGCGTTGTACTCTGCGATTTGAATATGTTTCATTCTATGCCCGAGAAGAGAGGAAGATTGCGTGCCGCTTCACGATTGAGCGGCTAAGAGGCGGGGGGCCGTTCGATCAGTATCCTCGCCGCCGATATCGAAGGTCGTGGTGTTCCGAGATTTGCATTGCGCGCTTAGAAACTCAGCAAGACCAGTCGTTCACGTCCCGCATCAAGCGGAGGATTGAAGAACGTATCGCAAGCTGCTCGAGTGTGGGGAAAGGCGGTAGCGCTCCCCCGCTATCAGATATCTGATAAATAGTTGCCATTGCTTATGAATTCGCGAAATATGGTAGGGGTTGCGCCTCGTTGGCTGCAATTTGATTGTCGTAGGTTGCGTCACGAGCGAAGGGCCGCCGCTCGTCCACCGCAAGTGCGACTACGGGTGCGGGCGTTGATGAGTACCACGATCACGTTCACTTTTTCAGCCTGAGTGAAGTCCCTTATCACCTAACCATGCCGCGATTTCCTTCCCGATTGTGTCTGGATGATCTTCCTGGAGATAATGGTAGCCTTCCCCCAGGTCGACGGCGCGACACGATTTCAGACACTCGCGATAGAAAGCAGCACGCGCTGGCGGAATAAAGATACCCGGAGTCGCGAGAAAGAAGATTTTCGGCGTTTCCGTTTCGAGAAGCCAATCGTGGTAGGCCATCGCCATCGCATAGACATCGCTCGGTGTGCCAGCTATCGGGAGTTCGTTAGGGAGCCTGTAAATCGGCTCACGGTCTTTCGGGTCGAGGAACGGTCGGCGATATTCCGCTATTTCCTCGGGAGAAAGCTCGCGCACGATGCCGTCCGGCAAACCCTTCTCGATGAAGGCGTTGTCACCAATGATCAACTTTCGCCCCATGACCGGGTCGCGGAAGGCCTTGAAGAATTCATAGGCCTGCGGCCCCAGGTCCAGCCATGTCGGGATTGGCCGGATGAATTCCATGAGCGCCAGGCCGCGAATCCGGGTCGGATGCCGCCGCGCCCAGTCGAGGCCCAAAGCCGAACCCCAATCGTGCAAAATCAAGATCACGTCGTTCAGCTGAAGCGCTTGGATGAATCCTTGGAGATATCGCGCGTGATCTTCGACGCGATAGGGAATGTCGGGTTTGTCGGAGTCCCCGAACCCGATCAGATCGGGAGCGATGCAGCGCATGTGAGGCGCGACGTGCGGAATCACGTTCCTCCAAAGATAGGAGGACGTGGGATTGCCATGCAGGAGCAGTGCAACGGGCGTCCCAGCTTCACCGACGCCTTCATCCACATAGGCCATCTTCGAGCCTAGAACTTCCACATACTTCTTGGAACGCAAAGTCATCGATTTGTCCTCTCCGCGTGAGGTCCACAGCGCCCGCCCGGCAAGCCGCAGCTTCACGTCTTTTCGGGCGCGAGAGATCCTCGCCTCCGTCAGTAGATGTCCCTTGGGCGCAGGGGGAGGAGCGTGTAGGTGTCAGGCGAACACTCCGTGCCCCCGCTCCAAAGGCGTGTCCCGGCGATTGACCGACCGCCGAGCTATTTGGGGATGCCGAACGTGTCCTTGAGCCTGGCTTGACCGTCGAAGAGAGCCTCCATTTCGTCCCGGCGCTCCTGCGAGACGTCGCCTTCCATCATATCGACGATCTCAAGCAACGGGGTCATGTGGTCTCCCACAAGCCAATGCCGCTCCCGCTCCTCGGTACACACGACCCAGATGCCGGACGCATCGTCATCGGGGCCTACTGCGAGCGCCTCTCGAATATTTTTCGCAACTTCGCTCAAAGCTCTCGCCTTGAGTTGCGAGTTCATGAAGCCTTCAGGCGCAATGATGCGAGCGAAAGCCAACTTGCGTCCTCTCACATAGGTATCGTCAAATTGGCCGCCAACAGCCCACATGTTGGCGGGCAGCGTATGGAACCACGTCCAGTCAACCTTACGGGCTTTCTCCGTAGGATGGCCGAACTCAATCGTTTCCATCGTGTCTGAGATACTCCGCGCGAGATGTGCACGAACGTCGTCGGCTAACGGTTCGCGTGTGGTTATTTCGACCCATGGCATGATATAGACCTCCGTTTCGATTGATCACACTGGCCAAGTATTCCGTCTCAGTTCGTGGCCATTGAGTCGCCTGGTGGATGGAGGATTGCCGGAACGCCCTTTGCTCCGAAAGCCACGGCTAAAAAGCGAAGCGGGCCTTTTCCCTCATTGCGCCCACGGTGCCACACTGTCCTGGGCTGCAGCAGGACTTCACCTTGGTGGAACGTTCTCTCCTTGCCGTCGGCGAACTGAACGGTGAGATCGCCCTGAAGGACGTAGACGTATTCGGGATTCGGATGGGTCATCCAACGCGTAACGCCGCCAGGCGGGACGGTCAGAATGTCCGACAAGATCACAGGGTTGGGCGTGCTGAGGTAGATCAGCGGTTCGCCTGCCGTCGTTGTAGTGAGGTCAGGAAGCGGCGTGATCGTTTCCGCACCGGCCTGTTGTTTTGGCTTGTTCGCGGCGGTCTGCGCGACGGCGGGCGTCGCCAGGAGCACCGCAGCGCCGAGCAAAGCGAAAATGCCTTTGAAGGATCTATCGTGACGGTTGTGCATGTCTATCTCCTTTTATGTGGGGAACGGCGTCACTCGTTCACCAGATTGATCGCGTCCGACCGAAGCGGACGTGATTTACGCTCGACTGGGGCGGTATCCTTCTGACGAACGAGCGCCCAGGTCAGAAGAGCCGAGAGTGCGGCGAATGCCGCCGCGACAAGCAGGATTGCCTGGAAGCCCTCGCCAAAGCTCGTCATCACGAGCGCGTGCAGCGAGCTGCGAGCGGCTTCTGGCGCGCTTGAAACCGCGCCCGACAGATCGCCGGCGACCACGCTTCGCACCAGTGCCGCGTGGTCGCGGCCCCCGCTCACAGCGGGGCCGAGGCCGTTGAGGCCTCGATGCAAGACAGCTGTTATCCGTCCCGCGAGCACGGCGCCGAGCGCCGCAAAGCCGATGACTATACCGGTGAAGCGTACTGTCCCGGACACACCCGATGCCATGCCTGCACGCCCGGGCGGAATAGCGCTGATGCCGACCTTCACAACCTCGCTGTTGAGCACGCCGGCGCCGGTGCCCGCGGTGATAAGGCCCGCAAGCAGCGCCGTGTAGTTGAAGAGAGGAACCGCTACCGCAAGCTCAACCAAGCCGATGGTAACCAGCGAGAGCCCAAGTGTCAGTAGCTCGCGCCCCGACAGCCGCGAGGATAAGTGAACGGCAACAAGCCGCGGGACTACGAAGAGCGGCAGGCTGAGCGGCAGCATCAGGAAGCCGGCCTGCACGGGATTGCAGCCGAGCGCGCCTTGGAAGTACATCGGCAGATAAGTGAGCAGCGCCAGCAGCGTTGCCGCGAAAGCAAGCGCCGCGATGTTGGCACCAAGGAAGGTCGGTCGCCCGAAGAGATGCAGATCCACCATCGGCCGGCGCTGCCGCGCTTCGGCCACGAGAAATCCGGCCAGTAGCGTAACCGCACAGCCGAAGGCGACTACGACCGGCGAACTTGACCAGCCCTTGGCATTGCCGAAGATCAATGCCAGCGTCAGGGCGAACACGCAGCTGCTGAAGAGGACGAACCCAGGGACATCTACTGGGTCCGCGTGGGGACTGGACGAATCCACAACGGCATAGAGAGACAGCAGCACCAGGATAAACCCAAGCGGAGGATCGATACAGAAACCCCACTCCCAGCCGAACGTCTGGGTGACGATGCCACCTGCGATCGGACCGGCCGTAATCGCAAGGCCAACCATCGCGCCCCAAAACGCGAAGGCGCGCGCCCGTTGGGCTCCGCTGAACTCGTGACTGAGAATAGCGAGCGATGCGCTGAGTTGGAGCGCGGCACCGACGCCTTCCAGCGTTCGCGCGCTGTTCAACACTGCTAGCGAAGGTGCTGCGCTACAGAGAAGCGAGGCCACGGAAAATATTCCAAGCCCGAGCAGCAAGAAACGCTTGCGCCCATAGCGATCCGCCAGCGCTCCTGCCGGCAATACGAGACAGCCAAAAGTGAGCGTGTAAGCGCTCACTACCCACTCCATGGCAGCAAAGTCGGCATGCATGGAGCGAGCAATCGAGGGCAGCGACACCGGCACGATGTTGGCGTCGAGATTGATCATGAACGACGGCACGGAGACACAGAGGAGCAGTAGGAACTGCCGCGTTCGCTGGGAGTGGAGCGTTTCCGCAAGACGCATGACTTCGCCCTTCGATCAGTCGCTAGCGGTGGTGTCGCCGTAATCGGCAGCGACTGCAGTGGTCAGCAGGGCGCGCAGCGCATGGATCTCTTCGGCCTCGAATGCCGTGGCGAACTGCTTCTGCGCGCGCCGCCACAATGGCTTGGCCTCAGCGAGGCGTTGTCGGCCCACCTCGGTCATCACGATGATGCGGCTGCGTCGGTCACGGCCGATCTCCATCCTCACCAGTCCGTCGCGCTCGAGCGGCTGCAAATTGTGGCCGAGCCCGTTGCGCTCCATGACCATGGCGTTCGCCAATTCCGTAATGGTCATCGGGCCAGTCCGGTCGAGCTCGGCCAGGAGGGCATATTGCGTGAGCCTGATGCCGGCGGGATCGAGAGCACGGTCGTAAAGCATGCTCACCCGCCGCGCTGCCTTGCGCAGAACAGTGCAATTACAGGCCTCCTCGTCGGCGGGCCGCTCCGCGATCTTCCGACGCCTGTCCCTGCGGCTAGGCATGATGGTGTCCTCCGCTGCACCCGAGACGGACCCCGCGTAACGACGCCGCCCCTATGCCGAATGTCAGCATATGCGTAGGTATATCGGCATATGCGTATACCCTGTCAAGTAGCGCCAGCAAAGATTCTGGAAAGCATCCGGTCGGAACGCTCCGCGACGCCTTCTTCTTTCCAATGCCGCCTTTTTGGCCCATCGCGGACTTTGTCGCTTAGCTCGCCGATGCCCACTCTCGGTCGGCCGACATGGGATTCGAACCTGTTCGGCCGATTTGCACGGCACGCTTGGATTGCGCAGACACGGCGGCTTTTGGCCTGCTTTCAAAGCGTCGCCAGCCGCTTACGCTGCCCGCCGATAAGAAAAAAGGGCTTCCGAAATAGTGGTTTAGCGATGTAGCGCTCCAGGGACTCGAACCCCCGACCTCGGAGGCATCGATCTGCTACGTCGATGCGCGTACGCGCAGCCCCTTATTGTTCAAGCCGATCTTCGCCGGCGAGGCGCTCTGTTATTTGGAAATGCCTGCTAAGCAATTGATATTACTATCTGCGAATCCGGCTATTTTTTCCAAATGCCCATTGAAATCGCTGAATAATCAAGCAGGTTTTGATTCCGCCATTCGGTTCTGATCTGTTGCGGCCAAAACGAGACTTAAAGCGTTGAGTTTGTTACGTACAGAACTCCGGTACGCACGGGTCCTTACAGCGCATTTGGAAAGCGCTGCACTCTGGTCACCGGGCTGACTTAACGGGATCGCGCATCCGGGTTTGCACCACTGTACCGAAGCTATCGGAGGCGGTGATCGACCATGCCCAAACTGCAACCTTCGGCACACCGTCCAGAGCAGTCTGCCGAGTTACGCTGCCCTACTTTTCCAGCGTCCGGCTTGAGGTCAGGCCGCCTGCCGAATTCTTTCTTGCTCCTCGTCAAGAGTCCTTGGCTCCAATCGGAATTGGGTTACGGCTTTTCGGCTTGCCCCGTGGCCAAGCCAATTGATCAGAGCTTCCTGTTCTGCAAGCAGCTTACCGAGTCCGGAAAACACGACGGTACTGATGGCTTGTTGTTGGCTGCGCAGGTGGTCTTCAACTAGCTTGTGTCGAGTGACATAACCTGCGTTCACACCAGGGATTGAATGGTTCATGAGGAGCTTGGCGTCGAACTCGGAAACGCCAGCAGCGGTGGCAATTGTCCGAAATGTTTGACGAAGGTCATTGCCCCATTTTGACAAGATATCTCGATCCTCCTTTGTTTCCGCCAAGTGTCCTGAGGCGCTCTCAGCTGGGAACAACCATTCTTGCGCCTGAGACGGATGGATTTGCCTGCCGAAACGAAGCACCCGAATGAGGCTCAGGATCATTTCCCGAGACAGCGGGATGTCGAACGCTCGCTTGCTGCCTCCCTTGGGCTTAGGGATGTGGAGCGTTCGCCGTGGAAAATTGATGTGTTCGGGCCTAGCCTGCTGCAATGCGGTGGGCCTAGACCCACACAGCAATGTGAAAAGATGGAATTCGCGCCGGATAGGATTGTCTAGACTGGCCAGCTCTATGAACCATCCTTTCAAATCGCCGGTGCCCATACCGGTATTCCTGCGCTCCTCCTGATTCCAATCGACAGCATCTGCGGGATTGTCAGGCGGCAGCGATCGATTGGTCTTCCGAGCATGATTGTAAATGGCCCGCAGCGTCCGCATGCTGCCATTCGCCATGTAAGGACCGTTCTCCTTGGTAAGCTGATCATGTTTTTCGGCGACGCGACCGGGATCGTTCGCGAGATCGAGCAGAGGGGTGTCAAGCCATTCCGAAAAGATACGTTCGACGTGATCGCGATAGCCGCTTATCGTTTTCTCGCTACGGCCTTTTCGGATCAAGTGGGCTTCCAGATAGCGTTGCCAAGCCTGCTTCAGGGTAGCGGCCGCTACGGCACTATTCCCCTCGGTTCCGGCCTGTCCGGCCCTTCCGTCTAGCCTCTCTTTCGGGTGCTGCCCTTTGCTGATCTGAGCAAGATATTCCCTGGCAATCGCGCGGGCCGCTCGAGTCGTCAACTCGCTGGCATCTCCAATCGACACTCTGATGGAAGAGGCCCGCTTTCCTCGTTGTCTAAGATCACCTTGAACAGTGAAGGTCCTTTTCCGCTTCCCCACGACCACGAAGAAGCCTTTCAACTCGGTGTCGCGAGCCAGATACCAGCCATCTTCAGGAGTCGGTAGCTGAGCGATGGCCTTGTCGCTGAGAGCAATGCGAATGTCGGTCATGGGGGCGGACGTGAACTGCTAAAACGGTTTTCAAACGGTTTTGGCGAGCCGAGGTATTTGAAGGTCTGGGTTCGCTGGACTGCGAAGCTATGCGACAAGTCCCTATAAATAAAAGACCTTCTTGGACGTTGTCGTAGTGTGACGCAGATTTAGAAATCATAGAGAGGTGCCGGTTTTGAACTCTTAATCAGCGGGTCCCAGGTTCGAGCCCTGGTGCGCCCACCACGCAAAAAACCTTCTTCTTCAACAAGTTACCAGTATGGTCGCCGAGAACAAAACGGGTCTCGTGCGACGTTTTCTTGTGGTCGCCCGCCGCACGGCCAGGTTGCTCTGCGGCTTTTCCTTTGTTTCTGTATCTTCACCCAATTCGATACAGCGCGCAGATCCGATGGTACAGATCGATTACGTGCTCGTCGTAGAATAGGATACTAGGGGGCGCAAAACGGACAATCTGCTCTGCCCGTGGCTGCAGAGTACGGCTTGCTGCAGAACCAAAACCGGATTGTTCGCGTAGGGGGCGATTCGCTCCTCTGCGACACCAGCTACGATTTCCTACGCCAGACTACGATTGTCTGCGATTTTGTCCTCCTGACGGCGGCGGTAGGATGCCGCTGGTGCGATTGCATCACCTGTGAAACGGCGGAGAATATCCGGGTCCTACGAGCCTGGCTTGTCGGGCCAGCAAGGAGCTTCAAATTCGCGCTGAGCATGCGGGCCGGCAGCTTTTTCCCCAAAGCTCATGCTCCTCCCATCTGTCGCTTGTCTTGTTGGACCTATGTGCATTGAGTAATCTAGATGATTTGTGGGCTCCTTCGAATGCGGAGTTTCGATACTAGGTGCCTCGCCACTTCAGCAACTTGAGCCCTGGTCGGAGCGCGATCGAGAGCGGGCTGTCATACTTCGTCCAGAACTCATCCTGAGAAGGTCGACGCTAGCGATACGTCCGGAATCCGAGACCAGGAAAGGTTGCTACTCTCGGCAGGCCGAGCTTGGTGCGGCGCCTGATTAAGGCGACTGAAGCCGGGTCGCTATGAAGTGGGTAACCTTGGGCTCGGCCGTCGCGCCGAACTCGCGGATCGCGTCCTGAACGATCCGGTCCGCGTTCGTCACGCGCTGGTGTTGTCGGAGATGCTCGAGCCAGGATGCGACCATAAACGTTTCCAGGAAGCGTCCGTTCTCAGCGGCATCCTCGAAGATGTCCCAGGCATAGGCGCCGTCGCGCCGCCTCTGTAGGCCCAATTCCATGACGGCGGAAAGGAAGGCGTCGCGCCTTTCCGGAGCGATGAGGTACTCGACCGTGACGAGCACGGGCCCGCGATCCGCGCCGGCATCGATGGTCAATATCGGCGCCGGCCAATGCATCGACGGTGCAAGGTCGATTCCGGCACCGGCCTGAAGCTTCCAACGCCAGGTCAGCACAATCCCGGCGACGGCGCCCGCTGCGGCGACGAAATGCGCCGCCGGCAGGCCCAGTTCCGAGGCGAACTGTCCCCAAAGGGCGCTGCCGGCGGTCATCGCGCCGAAGAACACCGTGACGAACATGGCCAAGCCGCGCCCGCGGACCCAATCGGGCAGCGAGACCTGAACCGAGACGTTGACCGTCGCGAGAACGACGATCCACGAGACACCTGCGAGCAGGCAAGCCGAAAGACCGATCGCCGCGTGATGGGCGATGCCGAGCAGGATCAGACTGAGCGCCGTTCCGAGCGTGCCCGCGGCAACGAGCCGGTCTGGTCCCAGGGTCGTCTTCATCCAGGACAGCGCGAACGCACCCACGACGGCGCCGACCCCGATGGCTCCGAGCAGAATACCGTAGAGTTCTGGACCGCCCGCGATCTGATCGCGCGCGACGAGCGGGAGCAACGCCCAATAGGCGCTCGCGAAGAAGAAGAACGCCGCCGCCCTGATGAGCGTGGCGCGGAGGCTCGGATTGAACCGCGCATGGCGGAAGCCGATCACCATGGCGCCGGCGAGCCGCTCCGGTGGCAGCCCACTCCCTTGCGGGGACGCCGGACGCCACCAAAGCAGGGCGCCGATCACGGCGAAATTGCTCAGCGCGTTGATCCAGAATGGTGCGGCGATGCCCAGTCCGCCGATGACCACGCCGCCCAGCGCTGGCCCGATGGCTCTGCTGATGTTGACGCCTACACCGTTGCTGGCGACTGCCGCCGCCAGGTCTTCCTTCGGGACAAGCTGAGGGACGACCGACTGCCACGCGGGCGCGGTGAATGCAGCGCCGGCGCCGAGCAGGAAGGTGAACAGCAGCAGGATGGGCGGAGTGACTAGACTTAGTCCGACGAGCACCGCGCTTACTCCCGCGACGGTCGTGAGGGCGATCTCGCAGCCGATCAGAAAACGGCGCTTGTCGACGGTATCCGCCAGCGCGCCGGCCGGTAGCGCGAACAGGAACATCGGAAGGCTGCTCGCGACCTGAACCAGGGAAACTGTGAGCGGATTGGCATCGAGATTTGTCATAAGCCATCCGGACGCGGCGTTGTACATCCAGGTGCCAACGTTGGCGACGACGGTCGCGATCCACACGACGGTGAACGTGGTGTGCCGAAACGCGATCCACGGAGAAGCGTTGCGCGCAGCGACCGATTGGATGGGCTTCTCGTTGGATGGAGGCATCGTATCTACTCGACCGATCGAACGGTGATCGTCGACGGATCATGGCACCAGTTGGGACGAAGTGCCGGAGCAAGGTTTCGGACCGCCATCCTTGGTCAAGCCAGTCGGGAGTGATTGCAGGATTTCACGGCGCTTTGTACGATTGCGTCGCCGCAACGGCAAAATGGCCACATTTTGGCGTGGGACGGTTCGGTTATCGGGAGAAAGTCCAAGACGCCTAGTGAAGTTCGGGAGTTGTGTGTCCTGGACGACCGGCAACCGCAGCGGGAACGAAGGCCGGCAAGTAAGCATGACGCATCGCACGGACGGCCTTGGGGCCGCGAATTGGACATCTGCCACGTGAGCGCGCGAGGGATTCATCACGTTACGGCGATCGTCGGCGATGTACGGCGCGCCGCCGACTTCTATTGCGGTGTGCTGGGGCTCAAACGCGTCAAGAAGACCGTCTGCTACGACGACCCGGGCAGCTATCATGTTTACTACGGCGACGACCTCGGGGTTCCCGGCACCGTGATCAGCACGCTTGCCTGGAATTGCGTGACGCCGGGCTTAGCCGGCGTCGGCGAAGTCGTTCAGACGGCTTTTCGCGCAGCTCCGTACTCCCTTGACCAATGGGCTGATCGGCTGGATGCCTTCGATGTGCCCCACCGTTCGCAAATGTCGCCCTTTGGGGAGCGGATGCTCTGTTTTGCGGATCCCGACGGTACGGCGATCGCGCTGGTCGAGACACTGGAAGAACCGTCGCAGAGGGCCGATCGCAATGCGCCGGCCGCCTGCCTGCTGTACGGCCTCCACGATATCACGCTCAATGTCCGCGAGGAGGACGCAACCATCGATATCCTGCAGCAGGTCTTCGAGTTCGAACTGGTTTCCCGAAGGGATGGGACTATTCGCTTCGCGGCGCATGATGGTCCGGGCGGTGCGATCACCTTGCACGTGATCGGGAAGTCCTCGCGGGGACGCCTCGGCGGCGGCACCATCCGGCATGTCGCCTTCCGCTCTCGCGATTTCGACGACCGATCGGAGATGGTCGAGAAGCTTCGTTCAGGGTACGGCATCGTGGTGAGTGATCCGATAGAGCGAACCTACCTGAACGCGGTGGGCTTTCGCGCGCCCTGCGGCGTCCTGTTCGAGATCGCGACCGACGGTCCGGGATTCTCGGTCGACGAGGCGCCCGGGCGATTGGGCGAGAAGCTTCAACTTCCCGCTTTCCTCGAAGAGCGTCGCCTCGAATTGCAGGCGATCCTTCCTCCACTCAATTAGATCGCTTGACGGCCCGTTTCGTCCTGGTGTGTGGGACTCCTTCATGAGCCGACTTACCTTCCATGAAATCGGTGAGGCGAGGGCAGACGAAGTCGAGGAATGCTTTCACGCGAAAGGGCAGCCGCGGCCCGCCATGGTAGAGTGCGTGGATCTGCTCGTCGTCACCGACCGTACCTTTGAGCACTTCGACCAGGCGACCGGCGGCCATATCGTCGCGAACGTGATAGTCGGCCAGCCTTGCGAGGCCGATTCCTGCGATCGCCATCCTCCGCAAGGTTTGGGCGTTGTTCGCAACGAGCGGACCGCTGACCCGTCGATCGACGATGCGACCGCTTTCCTTCAGAGGCCAGACCGGCGCGGAACGCCGGAAGTTGAATCCGAGGCACCTGTGACGGGAAAGATCCGCGATACTCTTGGGTTCACCCATGCGCTCGACGTAGCCCGGAGATGCGACGATCCTTCTCTTCACGACCCCGATGCGCCTGGCGACCATCGCGGAGTCCTGCAGGGAGCCCACGCGAAAGGCGATGTCCGCTCGATCGAGGTACAGGTCGACGATCTCGTCGGAGAGCGAAATATCGACCATGATGCCGGGGTGAGCTTCCCAAAAGGCCGGGAGCAGAGGTTCGAGGCCGAGGATGCCGAACGACACTGTGGTGTTGACGCGGATCGTTCCGCCGGCCGCCGCGGCGCCTCGAGAGACGCTCCGTTCAATGCTGTCGAGTTCGGCGACGAGCGCGAGGCTCTTCTCATGGTACATCCGACCTTCGGAGGTCAAAGCCAAGCGTCGCGTGGAGCGCTCGAATAGTCGGACGCCCAGTCGCGTCTCGATCCGTCCGATGAGCTTGCTGACCGTGGACGGCGTCATCAGAAGGCGGCGGGCTGCCTCGGAATAGTTTCCAGCTTCCACCACGCGGAGGAAGACCTGCATTTCGCCAACACGATTGTCCATGGCCCGACCATCTATGAAGCTGTTTCACAAATAATGTGGAATGCGGGCGGATATCAAGTCCGGGTTTCTTCACCTATCGTTGGTCATCGTTTCCGTTTCGACGCATTTTTCCGATCGGCACGTCGCTCTCGATGGTTGCTCGTTCGGCGACTTGAACGAAGGCGATTATCTCTCTATGAGAATTTTGTTCGACGGACGCGCACTGGAATGTGGTTCGTCCTTCTCGATAGCGTGTTCGGTGGCGGATGGCTTTGGACGTTCCAATGAAGGAAGCGGCTGATAGCAGGTCTGGCGGCTTCTATGGTCGTCGCCTGAGTCAGCACCTCGGTATGGAAGGCGACTGCCTGCTACGCGTCCACCGCGAGGGACAGTTGACGCTCGCGATGACCCGACTGACCTGCTCCCACTTCGTTCGGGAACGGACGGCGGCCATCCCTTCCGAACCAGCCTTCAGCATCCTGCACCAGCTCGGCGACCTCGAAAGGCATTCCTGCTGGCTCGCCGGTAAGGCCAGGTATTCGGGGGCCTTCGGCGCTGGTACCGTCAGCGTCATCAATCTGATGGACAATCCCCAATGCGAATTCAGGGGGCCGTTCGACGCCGTCCAATACTACGTTCCGCGGCGCGCCCTTGACGAATTCGCCCAAGAGCATGGAGCCAAGCCGATCGCGACGCTCAAATGGAGCAGAGATCAGCGCGATCCCTACCTCTCGACCTTGTCCAGCGTGCTCCTCAGCGCGGTCGAGCAGGATCCGGAGACCAATCAGCTCTTCCTGGATCAGATCGGTTTGAGCCTGCTCGCTCATTTTGCGCAGACCTATGGTGGCATGCGCCCGCGGGATAGTGCGGTCGGCGGAGGTCTTGCGCCGTGGCAGGAGCGCCGCGCTAAGGAGATCATGCGGACGCGACTTGCTACCAGCCTGACGATCGCCGACGTCGCCGCGGAATGCAAATTGACGCCCAGCCACTTCGCAAGATCGTTCCGGCGCAGCACGGGTGTCGCTCCGCACGAATTCCTCTCGCAACTCCGGATCGACGAGGCCAAACGTCTCATGCTGAGCACGAAGCTTCCGCTCGCCGACATCGCGCTCATCTGCGGCTTCGGAGACCAAAGTTACTTCACCAGGGTGTTCTCCCGCAGCGTGGGCGCAAGCCCCGGAGCCTGGCGGCGGGCCCGGACCGAGGGTTAACTAAATCCGGGCGCGCTTGCGTCTCAAGCGGGATGGATCATGTCGCGGGCGTAGGCCAGACCGATCCCGTATCCACCCGCATGGGATTCGACGATGGCGCGAGCGCCGTCGTAGGTTTCGTGCCGCGTCCAGTCACGCTGCATCTCCAGAAGTACTTGGATCCACGACGTGAGGCGGGCGCCGGTGGCCTCCATTCGGCCGAGTGCCAGTTCGTGACTCGCCGTCGTGAGCCCTCCGCAGGCGTCGCCGACGACGTAGACCTCCAAGCCGGCCGACAATGCCGACAACACGGCGAAGCTCACGCATGCCTCGGTGAGCAGGCCCGAGACGATCAAACGGTTTCGACCGGTGGCAAGCACGGCTTCGCGTGCCTTGTCGTCTTCCCACACGTTCATGCTGCGCCGGTCGATCGGCTCGATGCCGGGCAGTGCTGACTTGATGGCCGGCATCAGCGGCCCGCTGTACACCTTCGTCGCGGAGGTCGAAGCGACGACCGGCAGGCCGAACACTGTCGCGGTCTTTGCCAGCGCGATGACGTTGTTCATGAGGACCTGCCGGTCGATCGAACCAACTCCGAACGCCAGGCCGGCCTGTTGGTCGACCAGGAGCAGGGCGCAGTCCTTTGGTTCGAGCAGATGAAGTGGATTCGGCGGCATCTGGTTTCTCCGACTAAGATTTCAGGAATGCGAGGAGGTCTTCATTGACCTGGTCGGCTGCGTCGTCGTCGTTGCGTGAGGAGCGTCCGAATAGGTCTTCAACCCAGTCCTTGTAGTAAAAGCTGGGTATCACCTCGCAATTTCAGCAATGCCATCGATCACTCCCGTGACGAGGCGATGAGGGCTGCTACGTCGTCTTCAGATCGCCCTCGGTCCTCCTGCACGCAAAGGTCGCGGATGGAGAACCCTTTGGCTTGGACTATCTGCGCGTCCTTTGGACATGCTGGCGATCTCGGACGAGAGGCTGCTGGGCGCGTGTGCGGCGATTGTCGCTCGTGAGCAGATCATCGGGCCGGAGTCCAAGCCGCGACGAAATCGTCCAAGCGCCGGGCGGCGTTCAAGGTTCACATGCGGCCGCTTGCACCCATCCGCTTTCGTTTGATCGGTCACGTCGATCACAAGGAGACCTTCTCGATGTCGAAGCTCGAAATGCTCAGCCCGGAAAATAGCGCCATCGCACTGATCGACTACCAGCCGGCAATGTTTCAAGGCGTTCAGTCGCATGACCGCTTGGTCACGATCAACAACGTCCAGATTCTTGCAAAGGCTGCGAAGCTCTTCAAGATTCCGACCGTTCTTTCGACCGTCGCTAGAGACTCCTTCTCCGGCCCCTTCATTCCGGAGGTGACCTCGCTGTTCCCGGACCACGACATCATCGATCGAACGTCCATGAATTCGTGGCTCGATGCCAATTTCCGAAAGGCTGTGGCCGCCACAGGTCGCAAGAAATTCGTGTTGGCGGGCCTTTGGACTGAAGCGTGTGTGCTCTTCCCGACGCTGGACATGCTGAAGGAAGGATACGAGGTCTACATTCCCGCGGACGCGTGCGGCGATCTCTCGCTCGAAGCACACAACCGAGCCATGGAACGTGCGATCCAAGCAGGCGCGGTTCCCACCACCTCTTCGCAGTACGCCTACGAACTCCAGCAGGACTGGGCGCGCAGCGAGACTTACGAAGGCATGATGGACATCCAGCGTGCACATTCGCCGTACGGAATTCAGATCCGGTTCTCAAAGTGGGCGCTCGGAGAGCACGCGTCCGAGGGCGGCACGAAGGTGGCCTGACGTCGGCCCCGTCCCATCGAGAGTGGTGCGATGAAGATCTACCTCCTGTCACTCGGCGCCGGCCTTTTGGTCGGCGTCGTCTACAGCCTCCTCAACGTGCGTTCGCCGGCCCCGCCGCTGGTGGCCCTGGTCGGTCTTCTCGGCATCCTGGCCGGTGAACAGATCGTTCCCGTCGCCCGGCAACTGATGTCCGGGCACGGGCTCGCATCCGCGTGGCAACAGGCCAAGTGCGCTCCGCACATGTTCGGGATGCTGCCCGGACGTCAAAGCGATCAATCGAAGAGCGCTTCCTCGCTCGAAGATCTGGAGAAACACTCATGAGCACGGTACCGGACGTCATCTTGCATCGCGGTCTGTTCACAACGCTCGATCGCACGAACCCGACGGCTTCGGCCGTGGCCATCGCCGACGGCCGGTTCGTCGCCGTCGGACGCGATCATGAGGTGATGAAGCTCGCAGGTCCCGCCACGAAGGTGGTCGATCTCAAGGGGCATCGCGTGCTGCCTGGTCTGATCGACAACCACCTCCATATCATCCGCGGCGGTCTGAACTTCAACATGGAGCTTCGATGGGACGGCGTGCGTTCGCTCGCGGATGCGATGGACATGTTGAAGCGGCAGGTCGCCGTCACGCCGCCGCCGCAATGGGTGAGGGTGGTCGGCGGATTCACCGAACACCAGTTCGCGGAGAAGCGACTCCCGACGATCGACGAGCTCAACGCCGTTGCCCCTGACACGCCGGTCTTCCTGCTGCATCTCTACGACCGGGCCATCCTCAACGGAGCTGCGCTGCGGGCCGTCGGTTATACGAAAGATACGCCTGAACCGCCGGGCGGCGAGATTACGCGCGACGCGAAGGGCAATCCCACGGGACTGCTGCTCGCCAAGCCGAACGCCAACATCCTCTACGCGACGCTCGCCAAGGGACCCAAGCTGCCCTTCGACTACCAGGTCAACTCGACCCGTCACTTCATGCGGGAATTGAACCGGCTGGGTGTCACCGGGGCCATCGATGCCGGCGGTGGATTCCAGAACTATCCGGAAGACTACGCGGTCATCCAGAAGCTGGGCCAGGAAGGTTTCCTGACGATCCGGCTCGCCTACAATCTCTTCACGCAGAAGCCGAAGGGCGAGAAGCAGGATTTCCTCAACTGGACGAAGACCTCGAAATACAAGCAGGGCGACGACTACTTCCGGCACAACGGCGCCGGCGAAATGCTGGTGTTCTCGGCGGCCGATTTCGAGGATTTCAGGGTCGCCCGTCCGGACATGCCCCCGGAGATGGAGGGGGAGCTCGAGGAGGTCGTTCGTGTCCTGGTGCAGAACAAATGGCCGTGGCGGCTCCATGCGACCTACGACGAGACGATCTCGCGGGCGCTGGACGTGTTCGAGCGGGTGAACCAGGACTTGCCTCTGGATGGGCTGCACTGGTTCTTCGATCATGCCGAGACGATCTCGGACCAGTCGATCGACCGCATCGCGGCGCTCGGAGGCGGCATCGCCGTGCAGCACCGGATGGCCTATCAGGGCGAATACTTCGTCGAAAGATACGGGGCGGGAGCCGCCGAGGCCACGCCGCCGGTCAAGAAGATCATCGACAAGGGCGTCAAGGTCTCGGCCGGTACCGACGCGACGCGCGTGGCTTCCTATAACCCCTGGGTCTCGCTGTCCTGGCTGGTCACGGGCCGCACCGTCGGGGGGCTGCGGATCACACCGCCGCGCAATTGCCTCGATCGCGAGACGGCGCTGCGGATGTGGACCGAAAACGTGACGTGGTTCTCGAACGAGGAGGGCAACAAGGGCCGCATTCAGGTGGGCCAACTCGCCGACCTGATCGTGCCGGACCGCGACTACTTCTCCTGCAGCGAGGCCGAGATCGCGGATACGACGTCGCTGCTGACCATGGTCGGCGGGAGGATCGTGTTCGGAGCAGGCGACTTCTCCAAGCTCGAGAGCGTCTCGCCGCCACCCGCGATGCCGGACTGGTCGCCCGTCCGACGCTTCGGCGGCTATGCCGCCTGGGCGGACGATAAGGCAAAGGCGAAGGAAAGCAGCCTCGCCATGAAGGCCATGCAGATGTGCGGCTGCACCAACTCCTGCGGCGTGCACGGACACGATCACGCCGCCGCCTGGTCGAGCCGTCTTCCGGTTTCCGACTTGAGGAGCTTCTGGGGCGCCCTCGGGTGCGCATGCTGGGCCGTCTGACATGGCTTCCGGAGATTCGCCGAACTGGGTTTCCGCGATCCTGCGCTGGCCGTTTCTGTGGCATGCGGCCAGGCTGGCGCTGGTCTCGGCCTACCTGTTCGGCGGCATGACCAAACTGCTCGACTTCGCGGGCGCGGCGGCCGAGCAGGAACACTTCGGCCTGCATCCGGGCTGGCTGTGGGCGGCGGCCGCTATCGTGATCGAACTCGGCGGTTCTCTGCTCGTCGTCGTCAATCGCTTCGTGTGGCTCGGCGCCGGCGGGCTCGGTGTTCTGACGTTCGTCGCGATGCTCACCGCCAACGCGTTCTGGACGATGGGGAGCCATGAGAGATTCATCGCTACCAACGCCTTCTTCGAACATCTCGGGTTGATCGCGGGTCTCGTCGTCGTATCGATTGCTTCCGACGGGGCCTGCTTCCGCCCCAGCCGCGCTGCGCGATCTCAAGCTACCTAAGGAGTCTCTCAATGAAATCGACAAGGATATTCGCTCTCCTGGCGCTTGCCGCGGCTGTCGCGGCGACGACGCCGGTCGTCGCAAAGGATGCAACGAAGTCCAAAGAGGCGGGGCTTGCCGTCGCCCCCCAATACGACACGACCCACGTCTACGTGGCGCCCGAGGACGTGGACAAGTTCGTGACGAGCTTCCTCGCGACCTTCGGCGGCAAGAGCACCAAGCAGGTGGTGGCGACCGTCACGCCCACGCCGAGCAGCACCACGTCGCAACTGCTGCAGACGCCTGTGGGCACGGTCTCGCTGTTCGGCTTCAAGACGCCAATCCCATATCCGTTCGGCGCCGAGCGCAACGGCTATCTTGTCACCGACCTCGACGAGGCGATCAAGGCGGCGCGCGCCGCGGGCGCCGACGTGTTCGTGTCGACCTTCCCGGATCCCATCGGGCGCGATGCCGTGATCCAGTGGCCTGGCGGCGTCAACCTGCAGCTCTACTGGCACACGACGAAGCCCGACTACGCCGCCTTCGAGCGGGTTCCGGAGAACCGCGTGTACGTCTCGCCCGACAGGGCAGGCGCCTTCACGCGGAGCTTCCTGACGTTCTCCCGCGGCACGATCGTCTCTGATGATGCGAAGGCGCCCGGCGTCGAGATCGGAAGATCGGATGCGACCTACAGGCGCGTCCGCATAGAGTCCGCGTTCGGGAAGATGGTCGTGCTGGTCACCGACGGGCATCTGCCCTATCCCTACGGACGGGAGACGACGGGTTATGAAGTGGCGGACCTCGCCGCCACGCTCGCCAAGGCGAAGGATGCGGGCGCCACGATACTCGTCGAACCCTACACGTCGGACGGCCGCTCCACGGCGTTCGTCATGTTTCCTGGCGGCTACGTCGCCGAAATACACTCGCGCGGGCCGAAGAGCGCATCGCGGGCGGATCGCAAGTGAGTTGATGTCCGCCGATGTTGGCTCGAGCCGATCTGCGCAGCTTCTGGATCGTTCTTGCACTTGCGACCTTCGGCGCCGGTGTCGACCGCGCGCGTGCGGATGACGGGGGTGCTACGCTTCCGAAGCGGCCCGCGATTCAGGCGAACCGCTGGGCGGAGGATTGGTCGGTTCTCGCCGATCCGAGACTGCGCACGGAACCGTTCGACGGCCTGAAGTACATTCCGCTTTGGGTCACCGATCCGAAAAGTTACGTCTCGTTGGGCGTCACGTTGCGCGAGCGTTTCGAGAGCAACAACGCGGCGGGCTTCGGCACCGGCAACACGCCGTCGGACACCTACCTCCTGCAACGACTGCAGGTCCATGCCGACGTTCATTTCAACGAAAACTGGCGCGCGTTCGTTGAGTTGGAGGACGATCGCGCCTTCGACAAGTTGATCATTTCGCCGGTCGATCAGGACAGGCTCGACCTTCGCCTTGCCTTCCTGGAATATGTCGACACGTTCTCGGGCGGAACCCTGAAGGCCCGCGTCGGGCGGCAGGACTTCGCCTTCGACCTGCAGCGTTTCGTATCGTCGCGGGACGGGCCCAACGTCCGGCAGTCCTTCGACGCGCTGTGGGCCGATTGGGAGACTGGTGCCTGGCGGTTCATCGGCTTCGTCAGCCGTCCCGTCCAATACTTCGATGTCCGTCCCTTCGACGACACGTCGAACGACAGCTTCCGATTCAGCACGCTGAGGGTCGAACGCAAGGTTCTCGGCGACAAGGAGCTGTCCGGCTACTATTCGCTCTACGAACGGAGCAACGCCAAATATCTGGATGCTTTCGGGGAGGAGCACCGGCACGTCTTCGATGTCCGCTTCGCGGGCAACGCGGAGCACATCGATTGGGACCTCGAGGCGATGGGGCAGGTAGGCCAGGTGGGCACGACGGACATTCGTGCCTGGGCGGTCGGCGCACGAACGGGATACACGTTCGCAAGCGCGCCATGGCAGCCTCGGGTCGGGATCCAGCTCGACGCCGCCTCCGGAGACCATCGCCCCGGAGACGGAACGGTGGGTACGTTCAATCCGCTCTTCCCGAACGGCTACTACTTCACGCTCGCCGGCTATACGGGGTATGTGAACCTGGTGCACCTCAAACCTTCCATCACCGTTAGTCCGGCGAGCCGGCTGAAAGTGATGGGCGCCATCGGGTTGCATTGGCGCGAGACGACGGCCGATGCCATCTACGTCCAGCCCAACGTGCCAATAGCGGGGACCGCCGGCAGGGGAAGCAATTGGACAGGAGCATACGGACAGCTCCGCGTCGACTACGCGTTCAACGACCACCTCACGGGCGCCATCGAAGCGGTGCATTTCGCTGTCGGCGACACGATCATCCGCGCCGGTGGACACACCAGCAACTATCTCGGCGTGCAACTCCAATACGGTTGGTAAGATGCCACGAAATATACTCCTGCTTCCGCTTCTGATGAGCCTGAATGCGGGTTTCGTCGATACCGCTGGATTTCTCGCGCTCCAGGGATTGTTCACCGCGCACGTCACCGGCAACTTCGTCACCTTCGGAGCGGCCATGGTGCTCGGGACTTCCGGCGGCTTTGCGAAACTTCTGGCGCTCCCGGTCTTCTGCCTGGTCGTGATCGGAACTCGGGTCTTCAGCTTCGTTCTGCCCGCGAGCGGCTTGCCGATCTTTCGCTCGATGCTCGCCATCAAGACGCTGCTTCTGGCGGCGGGCGCCGGCTGCGCCGTTTACTTCGGACCGTTCCTACAGGGCGATACCTGGCAGGCGATCTGCACCGGCATGATCCTGGTCGCCGCCATGGCGATTCAGAACGCCGCGCATCGCATCCACATGGGTACGGAGCCTCCGAGCACCTTGATGACGGGCACGACCACGCAGATCATGATCGACGTCGCCGACGTGCTACGGGGCGCGCCGGTCTCGGTGTTGACCGCGGCCAAGCCGCGTCTCGGCAAGATGGCGGCAAGCGTAGCTGCCTTCGCGCTGGGGTGCGCTGCCGGCGCATGCCTCTACGCGAAGCTTGGTACGTGGTGCTTCGTCCTCCCACCGCTGATCGCTTTGCCGGCCGTGTTCCTGGCGCCCGCCGAGCCGAAGTGACGCCGCGAGAATGGATCGGCGAAACGACGGCGGGTGAACGGAGAGTTCGCAGTCATGACACGGCTCGTTGAAGTTTGGGCAGGACGTCCTCGATCTCGTGGCGGTGCGGCTCGAGGACGCTCGGCAGTTTCAGATCGCGGCCGAGCGTCGCTACGGGCTCGTCGACCGCGAATCCCGGAATGTCGGTCGCGATCTCGAACAGGACGCCGCCCGGCTCCCGGAAGTAGATCGAGCGGAAATAAATGCGGTCCTTCTGCTCGGTGGGATGCAGCCCATGATTGCTGATGAGCTTCTGGGCCATGGCTTCCTGTTCGGAGTCGTCCTTCGCGCGGAACGCGATGTGGTGCACGGAGCCGCGGCCCTGGCTGCCGCGCAAAAAACCCTTCGCTTCATAGATATCGACGACATTTCCCCGTACGTGGCCGGGCGCCTTGAAGCGCGTCCCGCATCCCTCCCGTGCGGTCTCGCTGAAGCCGAAAACGTCGGTCAGGATCTTTGCGGTCTTGGTCCGATCCTCGAGCAGGAGCGTGACGCCCTGGAAGCCGTGGATCGCATGCTCTGCCGGCACCTCGCCGTTGCTCCATGGAGCTTCGTCCTCGGCGCCGGCGACGCCGACGAGTGCCAGCGCCATGCCGTCCGGATCGGAGAACGCGAGCATGGACTCGCCGAAGCGCTTCTCGATCGCCTCGAACTTGATGCCCTTCTCGAGGAAGCGCTGCGTCCAATAGCTCAGCGAGCGCTGGGGCACCCGGAAAGTCGTCTGATGGATTTCGCCGACACCTCGGCGGCCTGCAGGAGCTGCTGCCCAGGGGAAGAAGGTGAGGATCGAGCCCGGCCGGCCAGTCTCGTCGCCGTAGCAGAAATGGTAGGTGGCCGGATCGTCGAAATTGACGGTCTTCTTGACCAAGCGCAGGCCGAGATTCCGGGTGTAGAAGCGAAAGTTCTTCTGCGGGTCGCCGGCGATGGCGGTGACGTGATGGATGCCTGACATCTTGCCTCCGGGTTCGAAAGAGCCGCTTGGCCTCTGGCGACACATATCGAATGGCTTTGATGCGAGAACAATCCATGCTTTCATGACGCTACTGTTTACGAATTGGCGACAATCGGGATTGAACGATGGACAAGGTGGCCAGCCTAAAGGCCTTCGTGAAAGTGGTGGAAACCGGCAGTTTCTCGGAGGCGGGCCGCCAGCTACGCCTGTCCAGGTCGGCGATCAGCAAGTACGTCGGCGATCTCGAGGAAAACCTCGGTGTGCAGCTCCTCAATCGGACCACGCGGCATGCGAGCCCGAACGAGAACGGTCAGCTCTATTTCGAACGCGCGCTCGTCATCCTTTCCGAGATGGATGCCGCCGACCAGGCCGTCACGCATTTGCAGTCGGCCCCACGCGGACTTCTGCGCATCAATGCGCCGATGTCCTTCGGCACCATAAAGCTGGGCCCGGCGCTCGCCGACTTCATGCTCAAATATCCGGAAATGCAGCTCCAACTCGTGCTGAGCGACGACCTCGTCGATCCCGTCCAGGACGGTTTCGACGTGACCCTTCGTATCGCCGAGCTCGAATCCTCCAGCCTGATCGCGCGGAAGATCACGCCTATGCCGAGGGTGATCTGCGCATCGCCGGACTATCTCGAGAAGCACGGCATGCCATCGCACCCGCGGGACCTTCGCGATCACATCTCCCTGACGTACGGCTTCCTGCTCACCGGCAACCAGTGGAAGCTGACTGGTGCCGACGGAGAGCACTGGATCCAACCCGCCTGGTCCCTGTGCGTAAACAACGCCGAGGTGCTACGCGACGTCGCCGTCAAGGGAAGGGGAGTGGCGTTGTTACCCGAGTTCATCGCCGGTGAGGCGCTGAAGAGGAAGCAACTGCAGGCGATCTTGAAGGGCTTCTCGGCGCCACCACTTACGCTGTATGCGATCTACCCGCCGACACGACACCTGTCGGTGAAAGTCAGGCTTTTCATCGATTTCCTCGTCGAACGCTTCGGGCGCGAACTCGATGCCCGAGGAAGTTGAAATGGCTTCCAAGACTTCCGATCCATCGCCTCGGATATATCCCCCGTCGGTCTCGTTCGTGCGAAGAGCCGGCCCGATCGCGGTCGCTGCCGGCAGCGCGGACAGCTTCGCCGAGACCGAAACCTGGCTACTGGAAGAGGCCTCCGCCGAGCGGCAGATGATCGAACTCCTGGTTAAGCTGATCCGTCGAATGAAGGTGGCTGGCTCTTCGGTCGATCGACTTACCCTGCACATCGGCACGCTTCACCCCCAGCTTGTCGGTTTCGCGTGGGTCTGGAACGCCGACGATGGCTTCTGCGACGAGGTGCGGGTCGCTGACGCGACTGTCGATTCCGATGCCTACAGACTCAATCCGCTGCAGCGTATCGTCGAGACCGGCGAGACGATACGACGAGCGCCGAACGAGAGGTCGGCGCAGGACGAATTTCCGCTCATGATCGAGCTCGCGGCCGCCGGCATGACCGACTACGTTGCGATTCCCTTGTCGGGTCTGGACACACGTAACGTGATCACCGTCGCGACAAAAGCTAGCGGCGGCTTCGCCGGGGCGGAAATAGATTCATTGACCCGGCTCTTCAAACTATTCGCCTTGCATGTGCAACGGCACAGCGAGTTGAAGATCTCCGAAAACGCGTTGGCAGCCTACCTTGGTTACGGCGCCGCTGCCAAGGTGCTCGAAGGCGCAATCAAGCGCGGTGCAGGAGACTCGATCCGCGCCGTGATTTGGGTCTCGGACCTGAAGAATTTCACGCAGATGTCGGACGTTCTGGCCCCGGCCGACATGCTGGTGCTGCTGAACGCCTACTTCGAAGCGATGGCGAGCGCCGTGGCCGCTCACGGCGGCGAAATTCTCAAGTTCATCGGTGACGGCATGCTCGCCGTCTTTCCGGTGAAGATCGGCGTCGCCGAAGCGTCGCGCGCGGCCGTCTCGGCGGCGAGGGAGGCAATTGCCAGACTCGAAGCTTCTAATCGGAAAATCCGGGTCGCGTCCGACGCCGAAGGCCACCCCTTGCTACGCGCGGGCATCGTCCTTCACGAAGGTGAGGTCTTTTTCGGCAACATCGGCGCCCCGGATCGCCTGGACTTCACGGTCATCGGCGCAGCCGTCAACGAGGCTTGCCGCGTGGAAGCGCTCACCAAGACGATAGGCCGGGACCTGCTCATGACGGAAGCCGTCGCCCGACACGTTCCCCATGATGTCGAGTATCTCGGTGAGCACCAGTTGCGAGGAATCTCCGCCCGGATGTCCGTGTACGGAATGGCGGGATGACGACTTCATTGGTCCGGCCGCTGCTCGTCAGCAGAAGGAGCCTCCATGGCTGCCGTCGACCTCCTCGGTTCTGCCAGCACTAAGCTCGCGTAGCGGTCTCTCTGCTGACGGTCTTGAGCGTCGGATAGTCGAGGTATCCGGAATCCGAACCGCCATATATCCCGAACGGTTGCGGTGAGTTGTAGGGGCCGCCGGCTCGAATCCGCGCCGGAAGGTCCGGATTGGCGAGAAAGAGACGACCGAAAGCAACCGCGTCCGCCTTGCCGGAGTTGACGATCCGGGCGGCGCGCTCGGGGGTGATACCTGCGTTGACGATGAGCGGCCCGCGATAGTGTGCGCGGAATATCGGAAGCATCCTTTCGTAGTCAGGCGCCCCGGTCCAGGCGTTGGTGTCGGCGAGGTGCAGGTATGCAAGTCCGGCAGTCTCCAGCCATTGCGCGAGTGGCCCATAGGTCTCCTCCGGTTTCGGGTCCCGCGTGCTGTTGTAATCGGCGAAGGGCGATAGACGCAGTCCTATCCGCGAACGTGGCATGACATCGGAAATCGCCGAGACAATTTCCTGAAGCAGCCGAAACCGTCCTTCGACACACCCGCCATAGTCGTCGGTTCGCAGATTGATGGCCGGGGACAAGAACTGATGTATCAAATAGCCGTTGGCGCCGTGGATCTCGACGCCATCGAATCCTGCGCGAACGGCGTTAGCGGCCGCGAGCCTGATTCGTTCACGACGCCTTGAATCTCTCCGAGAGTTATCGCGCGCGACGGCGTAGCGGTGATCCGCACATATGCGCCATTGGCAAGGAGCGCCCACACCTGCAGCCGATCCAGATCGTCGTTCACGCCCGACGGAGACGGCGGTTGCTTGTCGGACAGCAGGCCACGCGCACTCGCGCGTCCGGCGTGCCAGAGCTGCGCGACAACGCGCCCCCCTTCTTTGTGGATACGACCGACGACCGCTTTCCATCCCTCGGTCTGTTCGTCGGTCCACAGACCGGGCGTCCGGTCGAACGCGAGGGACATCGGTCCCACGTTGACGCCTTCGGTAATGATGAGGCCGGCGCTCGCGCGCGCGGCGTAGTATTCCGACGCCGAGGGATTGATGATGCCCCGCTCGTCGGCGCGCGAGCGCGTCATCGGGGCCATGACTATCCTGTTGGCGAGATCGAGATCGCCCAGGGTCGTCGGATGAAAGAGATCTGCCATATTTCACATTCCTTCGAGTTTCGGATCCTGGTCGATCGGGCTAGTCCGTGCTTCTTTCGCGCGACCAGCGATTTCCCAGCGCAAGACCGTATTGGTAGAGAGCGCTCCCGTATTCGAGCTGCAGCCGCTCGGTGGACTGGAGCGCGACGTCGACGTTCGCGCGCGCCGACTTCAGAGCGCGTGCGAGAACGGAGGCCTCGTAGGCTGCCTTGGCGGTTTCCCCCGCGGTGTGGGGGCGTGCGACGAACGCTGCGTCGCCGGCCAGCAGGATTCGACCGAACAGGGTCTTCGGCACCGTCACGTCGAGGATCGTCTGGAGGAAAGGATCGCGCGTTTCCGAGATTAGTGCGGCCATCTTCGGACGAAGCTCGCGCAAGGCACGCGCCTTCAGCGCGGCAACGGTGCTCTGCGGCGTCGTACCTCGCGGAAGCGAGGATCGATGCCGTACGCCGTTCCTGTCGGTTAGCACGTCGCGAGGTCGGCGAGAGCGACATGCACATACCAGACCCAATTGAGGCGCCGCGATCCGGTCGTGACGGCGCCGTCTTTTCCAGGGATGAAATACGCAAGCATGTGGCCGCCGCTGCGGGCCTCGGAGAAAGTGAAAAGGTCGTCGAAGAAGGACAGAAGATCGGGAGGCACGTCGCGTTCATCCAGCGTGCCCCTCCAGGCAACGTAGCCGGCATATCCCGCCTCGACGCCGGGAAGCATTGCTCGCCTCGTTGCGGAGCCCGAACCGTCGGCGGCTACGAACAGATCGCTTTCGACCACGGTGCCGTCGCCGAGGGTCGCCGAGACCTTGGAGCCGGTCTGGATCACGGTCGTCACGTCGGAGCCCGCGCGATAGCATTCATCCGGAACGGCGGCCCGCAGCGCTGCGTGGATGGCTTCCCAGGAGGTGAATTCCTGCGGCATCTCCTGCAGGACACCGTCTCCGCCGTTGTGATCGAGATATCGCCTCCCGCGGCAGGACGTGAAGGGGAGTGGGCGTACGCCATTTTCCGCGAAAAATCGGGTCAGTTCGCGTTGGACAACGATCCCGGCTCCTCGGGCCATCATCGGGCCGGGCACGCGTTCATGAACCCTTATGGTCGCGCCGAGCCTTCGAAGCGCAATGGCGTTGCAAAGCCCGGCAATCGACCCGCCCCTGATCGTAACAGTGAAGTCATGATCGGCATGCCAACTCATCCGCCACTCCCGATTTGCAGCTTCGAATGGGTCCGTCACGTCAGTGACGCGATGCCTTGCCGGGTCGGAACGAAAGCGTCGGTAGCTGCAGGAGCAGACCCGCTGTCGCAAGCGCAGCCCCGTAGCCGCAGACGCCGAGCCAGGACAGATGCGCGTATGCCCAACTTGCCCCGAGCGATCCGAGTGAACCGCCGACGAACATTGCCGTCATGAACACGGTGTTCAGCCTGCTCCGTGCCTCCGGACGGAGCGCGAAGATCAGGTGCTGATTTGAAACCAGCGCAGCGTTCACGCCGACGTCGAGCAACACCACCCCGACGACCAATCCCGCGATGACGTCCCAGCCCGCGAAGACGATCCAGGAGGAAAGCGATACGGCGGCCGCGATCACAATGACCAGGTGCGGACCCCGCTTGTCGGCCACTCGACCTGCGAGAGGCGCAGCGAGGATGCCCGACGCACCGATGACGCCGAACAGGCCGGCGATTTCCGGTCCGAGTCCGAATGCGGCTTCCTGAAGGTGCAGGGACAGGACGGTCCAGAAGGCGATGAATGAGGCGAACAGCATCGCTTGCGTTGCCGCCGCCAGTCGAAGCGCCGGTTCCTCTACGAGCAGGTGAACGAGCGAACGCAGCGCGGCAGGGTATCCGATGCTTTGCGTCACATGGTGGCGCGGCAGGATCAAACGGACCAGTACGGCAGCGCCGAGCGCCAACGGGACGCCGAGCCAGAACATCTCGCGCCATCCAAAATGCGATCCGACGAACCCGGCTATCGTGCGGCTGAGGAGAATGCCACCCAAGATTCCACTCACGACCGTTCCAACTGCGGCGCCCCTTGTGCGGTCATCGGCAAGCGTCGCGGCGAATGGGACGATCTGTTGGGCCACGGTGGCTGCGACGCCCAGCACGAGCGATGCCGCGATCAACGCAAGCGTGGACGGAGCGACGGCGGCGAATGCTAGAGCCGCCGCTAGAGCGACGAATTGCACGGCGATGAGACGCCGTCTCTCGACAAGGTCGCCCAAGGGAACCAACAAGAGGAGACCAACCGCGTAACCGAATTGTGTGGCTGTGGGTATGAGACCGATTGTCGAGGAGTTCGGGTAGTTTGCCTCGATCAGGCCGAGCAGAGGCTGGTTGTAGTAGATGTTTGCGACCGCGATCCCGGCGCAAACCGCCATGGCGAACGTGCGCGCGCGGGTGAGTTCGGGGACCTGTTGGTCCGTCGCAATCGTTGACGTTGACATGGCGGCAAATCCTCGTTTCGTCGGCACGCAGTCTCGGTTCCGCGCGCCCGACACTTGACCTCGAGCACGATCGAGAGTTAATTATCAATCGATAAATAACAAGGGATCGTCAAAGATGGATGGCTCCTATGTGCCGATGGCTGCGTCGGCACGTGGCCGCAATGGTCTTGGCGATAGCCGCCTTGTCCGCGCGCTCGCTTTTCAGGCGGAAGAGTGTTCGTTCGATCCTTACGCTGCGGACGCGCGAGCGTATTGGATTCCGTGCGCACGCTTTGGATTGGCTCGTCGAGCCGTGATCGGGACATTGTGCAAGTCCCGCATGAAACTGAAAAGATGGCGCCAGTACCGGCCTGATATCGCGATCGCATCTCGGAGGGGAGGGCGATGAATCTCAGGTCCGTTCTGCTTGCACTGCTTGCCATTGGAGTGATCGGCGGGACGGTGTCACTTTTTTGTGCGTTGGAATCGCCAATTCCGCCCGTCGATGCGCGGTCGCTAGGCGAGCCGGATCGTGCAGCGGTGCGCCGCGGAGCCAGTCTTGCTCTCCTTGGAGACTGTGCCACATGTCATACCGCACCCGGCGGACTCCCATACGCCGGAGGGCTTGCGATGCCGACGCCCTTCGGAACGATCTACTCCACCAATATCACACCCGATCCGGAGACGGGCATCGGGCGCTGGTCGGAGCAGGCCTTCATTCGTGCTTTGCGGTCCGGCGTGGATCGTGAAGGTCGCCACCTCTACCCGGCTTTTCCGTACGACCATTTCACGCGCGTATCGGACGACGACGCGAAGGCGTTGTACGCCTTCTTCATGTCGATCGATCCGGTCAAATCATCGGCGCCGCCCAACGAGCTTCCGTTTCCTCTCAACGTTCGTCTGACGCTGGCCGGCTGGAAGCTTCTCTTCCTTCGTCAGGCGCGGTTCGTCGCGGACCCATCGAAGGATGAGAGGTGGAATAGAGGGAAGTATCTGGTGGAGGGACTCGGCCACTGCGGCGCCTGCCATTCCCCCCGAAATCTCCTCGGTGCGGAAAAGACGTCGGCCGGTTTCGCAGGAGGCGAAGCCGAAGGTTGGCGCGCCTATGCGCTCGGTCGAAGCTCACGATCGCCGGTCGCATGGGACGAAGCCGCCCTGGCGGACTATCTCGCGCGCGGCTGGCACGCTTTGCATGGGACCGCTCAAGGACCCATGGCGAACGTGGCCAACAACCTCTCGCAGGTCGACCCCGCGGACGTAAGGGCAATGGCCCATTATCTTGTCTCTCTCGGCAAAGGCGAGGGGCGGAATGATGTGGAGAGGACTCGTTCTGGTCCGGGACGCTTGCCGCAGGCCGGCGGCGCTCAGGCGGCGACGCCCTCCATCCCATCAGAGCCGGGCGGCGCGATCTACGCCACCGTCTGCGCGTCGTGCCACGATGCCGACAGACCCTTGCCGCTAGGCGGCTCGAGACTCGATCTCTCCACAGCGGTTACGGACGAGGTGCCCACCAACCTGGTCAATCTGGTGGTGCGGGGAATACCGGCGGCTAGCGGCGCTTCCGCACGTCCTATCATGCCCGGTTTCGGTGATGTCCTAGACGACCGGCAGATCTCCGATCTTGCCAACTATTTGCGTACCCGGTTTGCCGGAAAGCGGCAGTGGGACGGGTTTGCGAAAGCGGTCGCGAAAGCAAGAGGTGGCCGGTGAGTCGGACCGAACAAGGACTTAGGAGGCTCGGTAAAGCAACATGACAACTTTGATCGTCAACGGCGAGCGCCGATCCATCGAGGCGAGCCCTGACACTCCGCTGCTCTACGTTCTCAGGGACGAACTCGGTCTGAACGGCGCGAAATACGGTTGCGGGCTCGGGCAATGCGGCGCCTGCACGGTCATCGTCGATGGCAAGGCCGTCTTCTCCTGTGTAACGCCGGTGATGGTGTTGGAGGGACGGACGGTCACCACGTTGGAAGGAATCGGGAGCCAGGACGCGCTTGGCCCGATGCAGCGCGCCTTCATCACCGAGCAGGCCGCACAATGCGGCTACTGTATTCCCGGCATGATGATGCGTGCTCATGCGTTGCTGAATCGCGATCCGCACGCCACCGATGAGTCGATCAGAGCGGAGCTGCAGCCTCATCTTTGTCGATGCGGCACGCACATGCGAATCTTGCGTGCGATCCGGCGCGCCGCAGAAGAGATGCGGCCGAAGACGGCCGACGCGAGGACGGAACGATGACGCATGCTGTCTCTCGGCGCAGCGTTCTGGCCGGCGCCGGTGCGCTCATCGTCGCCTTCCGGTTTTCCGGGGCGTATGCACAGACCGAAACCGGCACGGGTGCAGGACCCTCGAAGCACGGTTTGCCGGGAAGCCTCGACGACAACCCGAGAATCGACGCCTGGATTCGCATCGACGCGTCGGGCGCCGCGACGATCCTCACCGGCAAGGCCGAACTCGGACAGGGCCTCAAGACCGCGCTTCTTCAGGTCGCGGCAGAGGAACTCAAGTTGCCGCTCGATCGGCTCTCGCTGGTCACGGCCGACACCGCGCGGACGCCCAATGAAGGCTACACGGCTGCCAGCCACTCGATGCAGGACTCCGGCACCGCGATTCGGAATGCGGCGGCGCAAGTGCGCGAACTGCTCCGGGACGAAGCGGCCCGCAGATTCGGCGTACCCGCCAGCTCGCTGCAGGTACGCGACGGCGAGGTGTTTGGTGCTGACGGCGTGCGGCTTGGTTACGGCGAATTGGTGAGCGATCAACTGCTGTCGGTCGACGCTAAGCCGATCTCGCGCTTGACCTCGCCGGCAGACTTCACCGTGATGGACCGACCCGTGCCAAGGGTCGATATTCCCGCCAAAGTGAACGGTGGGGCTGCCTACGTCCAGGATCTACGTCCAGAGGGGATGCTGCACGGTCGCGTCGTTCGCCCGCCGAGTTACGGCGCCACGTTGCGGGACTGCGATGTCGCGCGGGTCGAGCGGATGAGCGGCATCGTCGAGGTCGTGCGGGACGGCAATTTCCTCGGCGTAATTGCGGAACGCGAATGGGCCGCAGTGCAGGGAATGCGAACTCTCGCGGCCACGACGAATTGGATCGAACGGCAGGAGCTGCCGGACGAGGTGGATTTGCCGGCCGCGCTGATGAAATTGCCTTCGCGCGACACCACGATTCACGACACGGGAAATCCCGGCGGGCCGGGAATCCTGGTCGAGGGGACCTTCAGCAGACCTTATCTTACGCATGGATCGATCGGGCCGTCCTGTGCGCTTGCGCAGTTCGAGGACGGGAAGCTCACGGTTTGGACGCATACCCAGGGCGTGTTTTTCCTTCGCAACGCGATCGCCGGCATGCTGCGGATGCCCACCGAGAACGTGCGCTGCATCCATGCGGAGGGTGCCGGCTGCTATGGCCACAACGGCGCCGACGACGTCGCGGCCGACGCGGCGATGCTGGCTCTGGCAGCACCCGGTCGGCCGGTCAGGGTCCAACTGATGCGTGAACAGGAGCACGCGTGGGATCCGTTCGGGCCCGGCATGGTGGTCAAGCTGAACGCGGCGGTCGGCGCGGACGGCGCGATTGCTGATTGGCACCACGAAGTGTGGAGCCAGTCGCACATGATGCGACCCGGGCCGCCGGGCACGCTGATCGCGGCCCGACTGAAGTCGGACGCTTTCCCGCCCGCGCCACCCGTAGCCCTTGCGCAGCCCGAAGGTGGCGGTGACAGGAACGCAATCCCGCTCTACGCGATCGCGAACTGCAAGGTGATCAGCCACTTCCTGCCCGACATGCCCTTGCGCGGCTCTTCGATGCGCTCCTTGGGCGGTTATCTAAACGTCCTCTCGATCGAAAGCGTCCTCGACGAATTGGCGGTTCGTTCACGTCAGGATCCCGTGGCGTTTCGGCTTCGGCACATCGAAGATCCACCCGCGCGCGATGTCATCGAGAAAGCGGCCTCGCGTTTTGGGTGGACCGCACGGGCCAAGTCCTCGGAAGGCACCGGGTTCGGGTTCGGCTTTGCGCGCTACAAGAATCTCGAGGCCTGGTGCGCGGTGGCCGTCGAGATCGAGCTTTCCCGGCTAAACGGTGTCATTCGTGTCCGTCGCATCGTGGCGGCGGTGGATACGGGGCAGATCGTGAATCCGGATGGCGTCCGCAATCAAATCGAAGGTGGCATCCTGCAGGCGATGAGCTGGACGCTCTTCGAGCGGGTGACGTTCGACCGTACTCGCGTCACATCGGTGGACTGGTCGGCCTATCCGATTATGCGGTTCGATCGCGTCCCCGAGTCGGTCGAAGTCCATCTGGTGGATCGGCCGGGCGACGCCTTCTATGGCGTCGCCGAGGCTGCGCAAGGGCCGACGGGAGCAGCCCTTGCCAACGCAATCAGGGATGCGACAGGCGTCCGGTTCCACGATCTTCCCATTACGTCGGCGCGCATAAAAAGAGCGATAGGGCCGTGATTGGCTAGAGCGTTTTCGAGCGAAGTGGACACCGGTTCGCGTGAAGAAAACGCGTCAAAACAAGAATCTAGAGATTCGGTTCTGATTCAATCAGAACCGAAAATGCTCTAGCCCTTTTCCTTCGCCGGCAGAACGGAGCGGACGCCGCCGAGGAACGTCGCCACCTTCGCATCAATGATCGAATTGACGTCCGTTTCGAGCGGCATCGAATAGATGAACTGGCGTACTCCGAGATAGAAGATCGCCGCATGAAGCCCCCACACCATCTCGATTTCGAGAACGGTGACCGGGAGTTCGCGGGTGGAGGGACGTCCGTATTCGAGCCTGATCTCCTCGATCACCTTTTCGAACGCGCGTTCGCGCAGCATTCTGAGATAGCGGGCGTTCAATCCTAGGTCCTTCAGGCCTGCGAACATGAACAGGCGGATCCACTCATAGGTGAGAATGACCTCGGCGTACTCGTGATAGAACTGGATCAACCTGGTCTTAAGGGGGACCGAACGATCGGTGATGATTTTCTCCCACGACGGCTTCCAGCGCTCGACGAAGACCTCCTGATAGACCCGCTCGATGAGGGCTTCCTTGCTCGGAAAATAGCGATAGAGCAGGGGCTGGGTGATACGCAGGCGCCTCGCGAGTTCGCGGGTCTGTCCTTCGAACCCGTGCTCGGCGAAGAACGAGACCGCTTCTCGCGCGATAATGGCCTCCCGCTCGGACGGGTCCAGCCTCTGCTGCTCTCGGATAGGCGTTCTGGGACGCGCTCTGTTCGGCTTCTTCACACCTGATTCGTGGGCTTGAGTGCGGTTCTGCAACTTCATACACCGATTTCCCGTCCTGTCCGATCCCGCCAGCCGGTTCGTCACTTTTTGTTTATCGATCGATAAATAGTTATTGACTCAAGTCAATGTCGCCTCGATAATTGATCAAACGATAAATAGCGGCCCGACAACTCCCGTCCGACCGCACCGCAAGGGAGGCTGCTCATGACGAACGATGGCTGGACGGGCAAAACGCGGCCGAAAGCACTGGTGATCGGCGGATCCATGGCCGGACTGTTCGCGGCATTGCTGCTGCGCCGGGAAGGTTGGAAGGTCGACGTATACGAACGTATCGGCGCCGAACTGGCAGGCCGAGGCGCGGGAATCGTCACTCATCGCGAGTTGTTCGAGGTATTGGGGAGAGCTGGCATCGACACGGAAGCGGCCGCAGTCGGGGTCGCCGTCCCGGGGCGGCGCGTGCTCGATGGCAGCGGCCGCATCGAGGGCGAGCTCAAGTTGCGTCAGGTCCTCACCTCGTGGGGGCACCTCTATGGGCTTCTGAGGGCAGCCTTTCCGGCGGAGAACTACCATCACGGCAAGAACCTTGTGGAGGTTGCGGAGGTTGACGACCGCGTGGCGGCGCGGTTTTCCGACGGCTCCGAAGCTTCGGGAGATCTGCTGATCGGCGCGGACGGCATTTTTTCGTGCGTCAGGGCGCAGCTCGCTGCGGATGTCTATCCCAGATATGCCGGCTACGTCGCGTGGCGCGGCCTCGTCGAGGAACGAAAACTATCGCCGAGGACCCGCGCGGAGCTGTGCGACTGGTTCGCTTTCAGCCTCCCTCCCGGGGAGCAGATGCTCGGCTATCCCGTCGCCGGCGCCAACGAAGAGATGGATGTCGGCGAACGTCGCTTCAATTTCGTTTGGTACCGTCCGGCCGACTCCGGCCATGGGTTGGCCGATCTCCTGACGGACATCGACGGCGTCCGGCACGAACTGTCGATTCCGCCGATCCGGATACGCCCCGACGTGATCGCCTCGATGCGTCGGGACGCGGAGCGACTGCTTGCACCGCAGTTCGCCGAGGTCGTCCGCCTCACGGACCAGCCGTTCATACAGGCCATCCTCGATCTCGAGACGTCGCGAATGGTCCTCGGACCCCGAACGGTGATCCTGGGCGATGCGGCTTTCGTGGCTAGGCCGCACGTCGGAATGGGAGTGACGAAAGCTGCGGGAGATGCGGCCGCTCTGGTCGACGTATTGCGGGCCCATCCGCGCGATCTGCCCGCCGCGCTCGCGAAATTCGAGTCGACCCGGCTTCCGTTCGGAGCCGCGGTCGTTCGCCGCGCCCGCGATCTCGGCGCCTACATGCAGGCGCAGATTGCCACTGCCGAAGAACGGGCGATGGCGGAACGCCACCGCACCCCCGAGGCGGTGATGGCGGAGACCGCTGTCACGACGGGAATCGCTGCGTGACCGAATTCAAAAAAGGAGGAGGGGACCAACCAATGGACCTACAGGCCATTCAGAATAGTTCCGCGTTCAGACAGCTCGCGAGCGAGCGCGCGCGCCTCGGCGTCGGCATGTCGATCGTCATGACGGTCGCGTATTTCGCCTACATTCTGACCGTCGCATTCTGGCCCCGTTTGCTCGGGCATCCGCTGTGGAGCGGCACCGTGATGACCTGGGGCGTGCTGATCGGCGTCGGTCTGATCGCCTTCGGATTCCTGCTGACCGCTCTCTATGTCCGGCGGGCGAATTCCCGTTTCGATCGGCTCAGTCAGCTCCTGCTGGAGGATTTTCGATGATTGCGCGCTCGGGCTACGCAGCCTTTACCGCAACCGCAGTCGCACTTGCTTCTGAGCCTGCGGCGGCGGACGCGCTGACTTCCGCGGGCGGCGCTCGGCAATCGCTGAACGCAACGGCGATTGTCATGTTCCTCGGCTTCGTCGCGGTCAGTCTCGCCATCACACTATGGGCGGCGAGACGGGGCACGAACACGGCAAAGGATTTCTATGCTGCGGGTGCCGGTCTCAAAGGCGTCCAGAACGGGCTCGCAATTGCCGGCGATTACACCTCGGCCGCAACGTTCCTGGGTGTCACGGCGCTCGTCTACACCTCGGGCTACGACGGCATGATCTACGCGATCGGCTTTCTCGTTGGCTTTCCGATGATCCTGTTCCTGATTGCGGAGCCGCTGCGCAACCTCGGCCGCTATACGTTCGCCGACGTCGCGGCGTATCGGCTCTCCGAAGTGCCGGTTAGGGCGGTTGCCGGCGTCAATACCCTGGTCATCGTGGTCTTCTATCTGATCGCGCAGTTGGTCGGGGCCGGAAAGCTCATCCAGCTATTGTTCGGACTTCCGTACATCTACGCGGTCGGCATCGTGGGCGTACTGATGATGGTCTGACTGTCGGAGGCATGCTGGCGACGACTTGGGTGCAGATCATCAAGGCCGTGCTGTTGATGTCGGGCTCGGTATTGATGTCGGTTCTGATTCTCGGACATTTCGGCTTCAGTCTGGAGGCTCTGTTCCGGGAAGCCGTCGCCTTGCATCCAAAAGCCGACGCAATCATGGCCCCCGGCGGTCTCGTTAAGGATCCGGTGTCGGCGATCTCTCTCGGATTGGCCCTGATCTTCGGTACGGCCGGACTGCCGCACATCCTCATGCGCTTCTTCACCGTCAGCGACGCTCGTGAGGCTCGCACGTCGGTGCTGGTCGCAACGGGATTCATCTCCGTCTTCTACAGTCTGCTTTTCGTGCTCGGCTTCGGCGCCATCGCGATCGTTTCGGCGAATCCCCAGTTTCGGGATGCGTCGGGCGGGCTGCTCGGGGGCGTCAACATGGTGGCCCTGCATCTGGCGGATGCCGTCGGCGGATCGCTGCTGCTCGGGTTCATCTCCGCGGTGGCATTTGCGACCATTCTCGCCGTCGTGTCGGGGCTGACGCTCGCGGGCGCTTCGGCGGCGAGCCACGATCTTTACGCGCGCGTGATCCGCAGAGGTCGTGCGAGCGAGCAGGAGGAAGTGCTCGTATCGAAGGCGGCCGCAGTCGCAATCAGCGTGCTTTCGATGGGCCTGGGCGTCCTGTTCGAGAATCAGAACATCGCGTTCATGGTCGGACTGGTGTTCGCGATCGCCGCGAGTGCGAACTTCCCGGTCATACTGCTCTCGATCGTCTGGCCCGACCTCACGACGCGGGGAGCAGTGAGCGGATCGCTCGCCGGCTTACTGGCATCAGTCGGGCTGGTCGCTCTCAGCCCGGGCGTATGGACCGCCACGTTCAAGCTCGGGCCCGCGCCGTTTCCTTACGACAATCCAGCCCTCGTCTCGGTTCCGCTGGCCTTCGCCGTGTCCTGGGCGGTGTCGGTGCTCGATCGCAGTGCGGCGGCTGCCTCGGTCCGCGCATCGTTTGGCGCGCAGCATGTTCGCGCGCAGACGGGCCTGGCCGTCGAATGATGCTTCTCGGAGAACCCAACTCAAGGAGAAACCAAAATGAACGCTAATGTGGTCGAAAAGGGCTGGGCCTCTTGGCCCGATGTCATTCGCAAGGAGTTCGACGCCAATCAATTCAACGGCCGGGTCGGCACGCGGCTCTTGTCGGAAACGGACCGCGTACGCGTCTGGGAAATTCGGCTTGCTCCGGGCGAGCGCATTGGATTCCATCGCCATGTACTGGACTATTTTTGGACTGCAGTGACGCCGGGGAGGGCGCAGTCGCATGCGGAGGATGGGACGATCGTCGAGGCCGTCTATTCGGCTGGCGAGACCCGTCACTTCGTCTATGGAAAAGGCGAATACAAGATCCACGACCTCGAAAACGTCGGAGATGCGGATTTATGGTTTACGACGGTTGAGTTCCTCGACAGCGCCAACAAGCCTTTGGAACTTGGCCGCTAAGTCCATCGCGAAGCGTGAGGAGTGTCGCGCAATCTACCTCGCGACAGAAAGCCATCGATCAGAATTCGAATCCATAGGCCGAGCGTTCAGTAATGGCCGCTCAATAGGGACTGCCGTTGCAGAACGATGGAGCGACCAATGGCAAGCGATTTCATAGAAAGGGTCGCTATAGTCGCCAAGCGGACGTTTGAGCTGATGGCCATGTAGGCGAAAGGCCAAAAGCCACCATGAGGACTGAATGTCCGTCGTCAGATAATTTGAGACAGATCAAGCTTTTCGAGAAGGGAGGCTCTGGCTCATCAGGGGTTAGAGTTTAAGCGGCCTGCAGCTGATGCTGCAAGCGGCGGTTTGCGATAGTGACAAGCT